>DATMBW010000520.1:0-2292 GCA_035559095.1 Ramlibacter sp. | reverse complement strand
TCGTCGAGGGCTTCTTCTTCAGTCCCGGCAGGTTGCGCACGTCGTAGAAGGTCTTCATGGCAGCCGTCAGCAGTTCCTTCTTGAGGCCGGGGAAATGCACTTCGATGATGCGCTTCATCGTGTCCGCATCGGGGAACTTGATGTAGTGGAAAAAGCAGCGGCGCAGGAACGCATCCGGCAGTTCCTTCTCGTTGTTCGAGGTGATGAAGACGAGCGGGCGATGCCTGGCCTTGACCAGCTCACGCGTCTCGTACACGAAGAACTCCATCCGGTCGAGCTCGCGCAGCAGGTCGTTCGGAAACTCGATGTCGGCCTTGTCGATCTCGTCGATCAGCAGGGCCACCGGCCGGTCCGCGGCGAAGGCCTGCCACAGCACGCCCTTGACGATGTAGTTGTGGATGTCCTTGACCCGCTCCGAGCCTTCCACGTCGGCGAGCTGCGAGTCGCGCAGCCGGCTCACCGCGTCGTATTCGTACAGGCCCTGTTGGGCCTTGGTGGTGGATTTGATGTGCCACTGCAGCAGCGGCACGTTCAGGGCCTGGGCCACCTCCTCGGCCAGCATGGTCTTGCCGGTGCCCGGTTCGCCCTTGACGAGCAGCGGGCGCTTGAGCGTGATGGATGCATTCACGGCAAGCATCAGGTCTTGCGTGGCGACGTAGTTCTGTGAGCCTTGGAACTTCATGGATGGTGTTGGATGGAAGCGGCGCGCGGGGGAGCGCCGGATATACTTGAAGGTTGATTAGAAGATTGACCTCTTACCCGATTGTGCGCGCAAAATGAACAAGTTGTTGACGATGCCGTTCGCCCTGGCTGTCGCTTGCGTGACGGTTTTGGCGCAGGCACAGGCGCCGGGTGCCGCAAAGACCCAGGCACCGGCAGCGGCGCAAGCCCCGGCCCGGCAACAGACTGCAACCGCGCCGGCGGCCGGTGCGGCCAGATCGATCGAAGCGAAGGTGGCCGCTTGCGTCGGCTGCCATGGTATCAAGGGCTACCAGGCGAGCTTTCCCGAGGTCTACAAGGTTCCCAAGATCGCCGGGCAGGGCGCCAGGTACATCGCGTCGGCGCTCGCGGAATACAAGCAGGGCAATCGCCGGCACCCTACCATGCGCAGCGTGGCCGCCACGCTCTCGGAACAGGACATCACGGACATCGCGGCGTACTTTGAAGGACTGGGCAAGGATCCGGCGGCCATCTTGCCGGACGCGGCCGACAAGGAGCCGAGCCCGCAAGTCGCGGCATTGCTGCAGAAGGCCGCTTGTGTCTCCTGCCACGGCGCGAATTTCGCCAAGCCGATCGACCCGAGCTACCCCAAGATCGCCGGCCAGCACGCCGACTATCTGTTCGTCGCGCTCAAGGCCTACAAGGCCGACAACAATCCGAGCGTCGGCCGCACCAACGGCGTCATGGGCGCGATCGCGCGGCAGTTTTCCAATGCCGAACTCAAGGCGTTGGCGGGCTATGTGAGCTCGCTCGAGGGCGACCTCAAGACGGTGCCTGAGCGGAAGTTTAGGTAAGTCAATCCCGCGTTGCGCGGCGCTGGACGCACGCGATGTAGGCGGCCCCGTCGGGCGGGCGGCCCGAACGCTGGCTCTCCCACAGCATCTGGCCCAGGCACTCCATCGCTTCGTGGTGCGCGCCGTGCAGCGATGCGCGCCGCGCCGCCAGCAGTTCCACGGCCTGCCGGATCCCGCGTGGCTGGTCGATCGAGCACTGTTCGCTGATGGACAGGTGCATCGCCAGGTGCAGGAACGGATTGGTGCGGCCGTCCTGCCCGTCGTAGGTGCGCACCAGCGCGGCGTCGACATCCGCGAGTTCCGCGTCGTACTCCGGATGCTCCTGCAGCCACTGGCCGGCCAGCGTCTCCAGCGCGTCCAGGGGCTGGCCCGCGCGGGCCTTCGCGCGCACGGCGCAGAAGAACCGCCGCACATCGTCTTGCGATGGGTTGAACATGCAGCCAGCGTAGCATGCGCCGGGCAACGCTACGGACGAGCCGCCGCGGGGCCGGCCTCGAGCACCCGTAAAATCGACGGATGATTGACAAGATGGTGCCCTCGATCGCAAAGCGCATCTACGGCGATCTGGCCACCCTGGATTGCACGCCGCAGGGCCTCAAACTCGTCGACATGGTCGAAGGTCTGGACCATGCGGCACTCGAACAACTCATCGGCTTGCCGATCAACAGGAGCACACCATGACCAAACAAGCATTTATCTGCGACGCCATCCGCACCCCCTTCGGCCGCTACGGCGGCGCCCTGTCCTCGGTGCGCACCGACGACCTGGCCGCGATTCC
>DATMBW010000519.1:0-8753 GCA_035559095.1 Ramlibacter sp. | reverse complement strand
TCCAGGCCAGGGTCGTCAGTCCCTGGAGCACGAGGACGGCCGCCGCCACGGCGGCGCCCCTGGAAAGCCACTTGCCCCCGTTTTCGCGGACTTCCTCCACGTAGCCGGCGCCGGCAAGGAACTGGCCGGACGCGGCGTGGCACACCATGCCAAACGACACCAGCAACGCAAATGCGCCAGCAGCCTGCGCAAGAGGGGTTGGCGGCCAATTATTGCCGAAGCCAAATAGCGCCCATGCACGCGCCATGCGGCGCCAAATTGGGCCGGCCATGACAAATCTGCGCGCGCGGGCTGGCTTTTGGCTTAAATTGCAGGGGTTCGCAAACTCATACCGCGATGAACCGTTGGCCTGTGCGCGAGGGAAAACGAGGCGAAAAATGCCAAGAGTGATGGTTGAATCATCCTCATGAGCCCCACGAGATCCATATCGGAGCTGCGCCACGCGTTGTCGGCGTTGCAGCCCTTTTACGTGCGCGCCGCCTGGTTCAGCCTGTTCTCCAGCCTGCTGGTGCTCGCGCCGACCGGATACATGCTGGAGGTCTACGACCGCGTGGTCAACAGCCGCAGCCTGCTTACGCTGGCCATGCTCACCGCGATGGTGCTGGTGGCGTATGTGCTGATGGAAGTGCTCGATTGGGCGCGCAGCGAGATCATGCACGAGGCCAGCGTGGCGCTGGAAAATCGCATGAGCGGGCGTGTGTTCGATGCGATTTTCCAGGCCGGCCTCAAACGCCTCCCCGGCGGCTCGGCGCAGCCGATGAACGACCTGCGCACCGTGCGCGAGTTTCTCTACGCGCCCGTCCTGCTGGCGCTGATGGAATCGCCCGTCTCGCTGGTGTGCCTCCTGCTGCTGTTCGCCATCAGCCCGGTGCTGGGATGGTCAGCCGTGGTTGGGGGGCTGGTGCAGGGCGGCATCGGCTGGCTCAATGAACGCGGCACGCAGCCACCGCTCAAGGCCGCCAATCGGACGGCCATCGCGGCGCAGCAATATGCCGATGGGTCGCTGCGCAATGCACAGGTCATCGAGGCGATGGGCATGCTGCGCGACATCCACGCCCGGTGGATGAAGAGGCAGCGCGAATTTCTCGGGCTGCAAACGCTGGCTTCGCAGCGCGCCGGCGTCTACCAGGCCATCACGAAGTTCGTCCAGAACGCCATGGTCTCCGGACTGCTGGGCCTGGGGGCCTTCCTGATCCTGCAAAACCAGCTCAAAGGCGGCGGCGCGATGATGGTGATCGGCTCCATCCTGGGCGGCAGGGTCCTGGCGCCGCTGGTCCAGATCGTCACGCAGTGGCGCGCGGTGGTGAATTTCAGGGACGCGTGGGGCCGGCTCGACGCCTTGCTGGATACCGTGCGGCCCGCGCCCGAGGCGATGCCGCTGCCGCCGCCGCGCGGAGCACTGCATGTGGAACCCCTGGCCGCCGGCGCGCCGGGCTCCCAGACGGCGATCCTGAGGGGCGTGGCCTTTGCGCTGCAGCCGGGCGAGGTGCTGGCCGTGGTCGGTCCGTCAGCGGCCGGCAAGACCACGTTGGCGCGCCTGCTGGTGGGCTTGTGGCCGGCGGCCAGCGGCAAAGTCCGGCTCGATGGGGCGGACGTCTACACCTGGAACAAGAGCGAACTTGGCCCCCATGTGGGCTACCTGCCGCAGGGCGTCGAGCTGATCGACGGGACGCTGGCCGAAAACATCGCGCGCTTCGGACATATCGAACCCGCCAAGGTCGAGGCGGCAGCCAGAGCCGTCGGCCTGCACGAATACATCCTCGGGCTGCCGCAAGGCTATGACAGCCCGGTGGGCCGCGAAGGCGCGATCCTCTCGGGCGGCCAGCGCCAGCGCGTCGCTCTGGCGCGCGCCATCTACGGCAATCCGGTGTTCGTCGTGCTGGACGAGCCCAACTCCAGCCTGGACGAGGCGGGCGACGCGGCCCTGGCGGCGGCCCTGCAGGAACTCAAGGCGCGCGGCACCACTTTCGTGGTGATGACCCACCGGACCAGCGTGCTGGCGGTGGCCGACAAGCTGCTGGTGTTGCGAGACGGCGCGATGCAGGCGTTCGGTCCGCGCGACGAGGTGTTGGCGGCGCTCAGGAAGGCAAGCGAGCAGGCAGCGGGGCAGCAGCCCAAAGGCCAGCATCAGCACGTCCCGCGGCGCCCCGGTTTCGCGGCACCCGCGGCCTGAACCGCCCATTTGCGACACAAGATGAAGAACTCCCGCACAGACATACCCAGTGAGCTGCGGGCGACGCTCTGGGGGTTCCGCCGCGAATTCCTGGTGGTGGGCCTGTTCAGTTTCCTGGCCAACGTGCTGATGCTCGCGCCCACCGTCTACATGCTCCAGGTGTTCGATCGCGTGCTGGTCAGCCAAAGCGAACTGACGTTGCTGGCCGTCTCGCTGATCACGCTGGTGTTGCTCGGTGTCATGGCGTTGGCCGAATGGATGCGTTCGCGGGTCCTGGTGGCCGCCGGCCTGCGCTTCGACGCCCGGCTGAGCACGCGCGTGTTCAACGCGAGTTTCGACGCTTACCTGAACCAGGCGGGCGCCAGCCCGAGCCGGGCCTTCGGCGACCTGATCCAGATCCGGCAGTTCCTCACCGGCAGCGGCATCTTCGCCTTCTTCGACGCGCCCTGGTCACCAATTTACATCGCGGTGACGTTCTTTCTGCATCCCGTGCTCGGCATTCTTGCCATCGCGTTCGCGCTGGTGCAGGTCGCGCTGGCCTGGTTCGGCCACCACCGGACCGTGGCGCCCTCGGAGGCCGCGGCCATGGCGTCCAGCGACGCCACCGCCTACCTGTGGGGCAAGCTGCGCAACGCCGAAGTACTCGAGTCGATGGGCATGATCGGCAATCTGCGCAGCCGCTGGCAGGAGCGCCAGCAATTGTGGATCGCCCGCAGTTCGCACGCCCAAGGCATCACGCATCGCGTGACGGCCTGGAGCAAATTCATCCGCTACAGCCAGCAGTCGCTTTCGCTTGCCGCGGGCGCACTGCTGGTGATCGACAACCAGCTGTCGGCGGGCGCGATGATCGCTGCCACCGTCCTGATGGCGCGCGCGCTGGGGCCGATAGATCAACTGGTCGGGGCCTGGCGCGGCTTCATCGGCACGCGTGCAGCCTTTGGACGGCTCGACGCCTTGCTGGCGCAATATCCGGAGCGCGACGCGGCGCTCTCGCGGGTGGCACCCAGCGGCCAACTCAGCTTGATCGACGCGCAGGCCAGCGCGCCCGGACGTCCGGAGCCGATCCTGAAGGGCATCAACCTTTCGCTGGCCGCCGGCACCGTCACGGTGGTGCTCGGGCCCTCCGGTTCCGGCAAGTCCACCCTGGCGCGGGTGATGATGGGCATCTGGCCGGACGTTCGCGGGGAGGTCCTGCTCGATGGACTGCCGATCGACGGCTGGAACCGCATCGAACTGGGCCGGCATCTGGGGTACCTCCCCCAGGACATCGAACTGTTCGAAGGCAGCATCGCCGAGAACATCGGGCGGTTTGGCGAAATCGAGCCGGGCAAGGTGATCGATGCCGCCCGATGCGCCGGCCTGCACGAGATGATCCTGCGTTTTCCCAAGGGTTACGACACGCCCATTGGCGAGGCGGGCGGTCTGCTCTCGGCCGGCCAGCGTCAGCGCATCGCCCTGGCGCGCGCGATCTACGATGAACCGGCGCTGATCGTGCTGGACGAGCCCAACGCCAATCTGGACGAAGCCGGCGAAGAGGCGCTGGTGCGCACGGTGACCGAACTCAAGCGAAAAGGCAAGACCGTTGTCCTGATCACGCACCGGCCCGGCGCCCTCGCGGTAGCGGACCGCCTGGTGATTCTTCACGAGGGGCAGGTGCATGCCGACGGGGCCCCGGGTGAAATCCTGCGGCCCCGGCAGCCGGCGCCGGTGGCGCCGATCGCTGCGGCCCAGCCCGCCTGAACTTCAAGCGCCACGTCTCGGAGCATCCCTGATTGAAAGCCGAATCCCCCATGGCCAAGCCTCAACGCATCGAACCCCTGGCTTCCGTGCCGGCGCCCACCACCGGCGCTGAGCCGGCGACGGACATCACGCCGCGTGGCACCAGCCGCGCCAGCCGTCTCGGATGGTGGGCGTTCGGCGTCACCCTGGTGATCTTCCTGCTTTGGGGCGCGTTTGCGCCGCTGGACGAAGGCGTGCCGGCCCAGGGCTTGGTCGCCATCGACACCAAGCGCAAGCCGGTGCAGCACTTGAGCGGTGGGCTGGTCAAGGAAGTTCTGATCGGGGAAGGCAGCCGCGTCAAGGAAGGCCAGCTGCTGATCAAGCTCGACGACGCGGCGGCCAGGGCCAATTTCGAGGCGGTGCGGCAGCGCTATCTCGGCTTGCGGGCCATGCACGGGCGCCTGCTGGCCGAGCAGGCGGGACAGGCCGCGATCAGCTTCCACCCCCACCTGTCGGCCGCCGCCCCGGACCCCTTGATCCGCCAGCAGATGACGACCCAGGAGCAACTTCTGCAATCGCGGCGCTCGGCCCTTCGGGCCGACCTGCAGTCGCTCCAGGAAAGCATCCACGGACAGGAAGGCTTGATCCAGGCCTATTCCGGCATGCTGGGCAATCGGCGCAGCCAGCTCGCGCTCCTCAATGAGGAACTCACCAACACGCGCGGCCTGGTCCAGGAAGGCTATGCTCCGCGCAACCGCCAGCTGGAGCTGGAGCGGATGGTCGCCGAATCCAGCACGTCGATCGCCGAATTGACGGGTAACACCGTGCGGGCCCAGCGCTCGATCCTGGAATTGCGGCAGCGCGTGATTTCGCGCCAGCAGGAATACCGCAAAGAGGTCGACTCCCAGCTCGCGGACGTCACACGCGAAGTGCTGTCCGATGCCGAGAAGTTCCACGCGCTGCAGGACGACCTGACCCGCACCGAGATCAAGGCGCCGGCATCGGGCCAGGTGGTCGGCCTTGCGGTGCAGGCCGTCGGCGGGGTGATCGCCCCGGGACAGAAGCTCATGGACATCGTTCCGGAAAACGAGTCGCTCCTGCTGGAGGCGCGTGTCATGCCGCATTTCATCGACCGGGTTCACGCCGGCCTGGCGGTGGACGTGCGCTTCAACGCATTCGCGCGTTCGCCCCAACTTGTCGTGGGCGGCAAGGTGATCTCGGTCTCCGGCGATTTGCTGACCGAGCCCGGCACCAACATCAACTATTACCTTGCGCGCGTCGCCGTGACACCTGAAGGCTTGAAAGAACTGGGCAAGCGGCAGATGCAGCCCGGCATGCCGGTGGAAGTGGTGTTCAAGACCGGGCAGCGCTCGTTGCTAACCTACATGCTGCATCCGCTGACCAAACGCATCGCGGCGTCGATGAAAGAAGAGTGAGCGCCATGAATCATCGTGTCGCCGCCGCCTGGCTGCCGCGGCTGGCGCTGACCGCCCTCCTGGCGGGCGCCGCCCTGCCTTCGTGGCCGCTCGACCTGTCCCAGGCGTACCAGGCGGCGCTCGAGCAGGACGCCACCATCCGCGCGGCCCGTGCCGGCGCGGAAGCCAGGCGCGAACGCCTGCCGCAAGCGCGCGCGCAGCTGCTGCCCAACGTGTCGGCCAACGTCACGCGCAACAAGAACGACCTGGATCAAACCACGCTGAACCTGTTTGGCAAGCCGGTGACGAGCAGCCAGCATTACATCAGCAGCATCGAGGCGCTGACCCTGCGCCAGCCGATCTTTCGCAAGTACCAATTCTCCGATTACCGCCAGGCACAGGCCCAGGTCGAGGAAGCCAACGCCACGCTGGAGCGCGACCTGCAAAACCTGGGGGTGCGCGTCAGCGGGGCGTATTTCGAAGCGCTGCTGACGCAGGAACAGCTGGCCCTGGTACTGGCGCAAAAGACGGCCTATACCACCCAGCTCGATGCCGCGCGCAAGCGCCTGGGCGCGGGTGCGGGCACGCGCACCGACATCGACGAGGCGCAGGCGGCGCTGGACATGAACATCGCCCAGGAACTCGAAGCGCGCCAGAGCGTGGACTTCACGCGCCGCCAGTTGCAGGCACTGGTCAACCAGCCGATCGACGGCCTGGCCGGGCTCGATCCGCAAAGGCTGGTGTTGCGCGCGCCCGACCCCGATCGCGTGGAAGACTGGACCTTGCGTGCCGAACAGAACAGCCCCGAAATCCAGTCGCTCAAGGCGCAGCTGGAAGCCGCGCGGCAAGAGGTCGAAAAAGCCAAGGCCGGCCACTATCCCACGCTGGATGCCATCGCCCAATGGTCGCGCAACGAGAGCGACAGCGTGTCCACCGTCAATACGCGCTACACCAACCGGGCGATCGGCCTGCAGCTGGTGGTTCCGATTTTCTCGGGTGGGTACACGAGCTCGCTGGTGCGCCAAGCGGTCGCCGACCAGGAGCGGGTCGAGCAGGCGCTCGAGGCCCTGCGGAGCGACCTGGGGGTGCGGGTGCACCGGGAGTTCCGGGGCATCACCGAAGGCGTGCTCAGGGTCAGGGCGCTTGAGCAGGCGGTTCGCTCGGCCGAGCAGGTGGCGGTGTCCAACCGCCGCGCGTACGAAGCGGGCACCCGCACATTGGTCGATACCCTGAATGCGGAACAGCAACGCGTGGCGGCGTTGCGCGACCTGGCCCAGGCGCGTTACCTCTACCTGATGTCACGCGTGCGCCTGCAGGCGCTGGCGGGCGGCCCCAAGAGCGAAACCATCGACGAGATCAATGGGTACCTGAGGCGCTAGTGGCAATCGAGGGCGGCCGGCGACGGCCCTTGGGGGGCGCGGTGAGCCGGCCCCTAAAAGTGAATCCCCCGCATCATTTGCTGCATCGCGATCGCCTCGGGCGAGAGCGCGGGCTTGCCGCTCTTGTCGCCCTTGGCGGCGGATGAATCGGGGAACATGCGGAAGCTCGTGTTCATCGCGATCTGGGCCACGCGCGGCAGCAAGGCATGCAGGATCTGCCCGGTGATGCCCAGGCGCGTGGCGACGCGCACCGGCTTGAAAATGCAGGCCTGCGCGATCATGTCGGCGGCCTCTTCCGGCGCCAGCGTCGGGACGTTCTTGTAAATCTGCGTCGGCGCGATCATCGGGGTGCGCACCAGCGGCATGTTGATCGTGGTGAAACTGATCCCCTGGTCGGCGAACTCGCTGGAGGCGCAGCGCGTCCAGGCATCGAGTGCGGCCTTGCTGGCGACATACGCCGAAAAGCGCGGCGCATTGGTCAGCACGCCAATCGAGCTGATGTTGACCACATGGCCCCTGCGCTTGGCCACCATGCCCGGCAACAGGCCCATCGTCACGCGCAGCGAGCCGAAATAATTGAGCTGCATGGTGCGCTCGAAATCGTGGAAGCGGTCGTAGCTGCCCTCGATCGCGCGCCGGATCGAACGTCCGGCGTTGTTGATCAGGAAGTCGACGCCGCCGTGGTTTTCCACCAGCAGCCGCGTGAAACGGTCGCAGTCGGCCATGTCGGCGATGTCCACCGCATAGGCGACGAACCGGTAGCCCCTCGCTTTGGCTTCCTTGCACGCTTCGTCCAGCTTGTCCTGGTCGCGGCCGCAGATGACGGTGATCGCGCCGGCCTCGGCGAACTTGTGCGCCGCGGCCAGCCCGATGCCGGAGGAGCCGCCCGTGATCAGCACGACTTTGCCGCCCACCGTGCCCTTCAGGGTGCGGTCGATGTGCAGATCGGGGTCGAGGTGGCGCTCCCAATAGTCCCACAGGCGCCATGCGTAGTCCTTCAGGTTGGGCACCTCGATTCCCGAGCCCTTCAGCGCCGCCTCGGCCTCGCGGCTGTCGAAGCGCGTGGGGTAGTTAACGAACGCGAGGATGTCCTCCGGCAGTCCCAGGTCCTTCATGACGGCGTTGCGGATGCGGCGCACCGGCGCCACCGCCATCAGTCCCTTCTTGACGCTCTTGGGGATGAACCCGAACAGGGCGGCGTTGATGAACAGGTTCATCTTGGGCGCATGCGCTGCGCGGCTGAAGATGTCCAGCACGTCGCCCACGCGGTAGCCCACCGGATCGACCAGGTGAAAACAACGCTTGTTGATGTCGCTCTTGTGGCTGAGATGGTCCAGCGCGTCGACCACGAAATCCACCGGCACGATGTTGACGCGGCCCCCTTCCAGGCCCACCGCAGGCATCCAGGGGGGCAGCACCTGGCGCATCCTCTGGATCAGCTTGAAGAAATAGTAGGGACCGTCGATCTTGTCCATTTCTCCGGTCTGGCTGTCGCCCACCACCATGGCCGGTCGATACACCGACCAGGGGACCTTGCATTCCTTGCGCACGATCTTCTCGCTCTCGTGCTTGGTCAGGAAATAGGGATGCTCGTAGTTCTCTGCCTCGTCGAACATGTCCTCCCGAAACACCCCTTCATACAGGCCGGCCGCGGCGATGGAAGAAACATGATGGAAGTGGCCGGCATCGATGGCTTTGGCGAATTCCACCGTGTTGCGCGTGCCCTCGATGTTGACGGCGATCTGGCTTTCCGCGTCGGCCGACAGGTCATACACAGCGGCAAGGTGGTGGAAATGATCGATCTGGCCCTTGAGCCTTTTCACGTCCTCGGCGGCGACGCCGAGTTTCCTGGCGGTGAGGTCGCCGAACACCGGCATCGCACGGGCCGCCGTCGAGCCCCAGTATTCGCGCAGTGAAGCGATCTTGTCCTCGCTTTCCTTGCGGATCAGGAAATGCACCACCGAGCCCTTGCGCTCGAGCAGCTTCTTGACCAGGCGCTTGCCGATGAAGCCGGTCGCGCCGGTGACGAAATACTGCATGGAAAACCTCCGGGTCTGGATTTGCTTT
>DATMBW010000518.1:0-3633 GCA_035559095.1 Ramlibacter sp. | reverse complement strand
CCCACACGATGGCGAAGGCATCGCTGCCCAGGCCGTTGCTCACCGGCTCGCAGATCGTCATGGCGGCTGCGGCGGCAATCGCCGCGTCCACGGCGTTGCCGCCCTTCCACATCATGCGCAGCCCGGCCTGCGCGGCCAGCGGATGCGACGTGGAGACGAGATTGCGCGCGAACACCGTCAGGCGCGTGGTGGGGTATGGGTTGTGAAAATTGAATTTCATGCGTTCATTATGGGGATTCCCAGGGGCTGAGATGGATGCCCCCAAAATCGAAGTCCGCAGCAAGCTCCTCAAGTCCGGCATGACAATGAATGGGGCTTGACCCGCAATCCACGTCTTCTGTGAGCCGCATGAAAAAAGAACTGATAGAACCTTTCTTCGCCACCTTGCGCGCGGCCAATCCACTGCCGGCGAGCGAGCTGGAATTCACCGCGCCCTTCGAATTGCTGGTCGCGGTGCTGCTGTCCGCGCAGGCCACCGACGTGGGCGTGAACAAGGCGACGCGCAAGCTGTTCCCGGTGGCCAATACGCCGCAGGCGATCCTGGACCTGGGGCCGGAGCGGCTGGAGGATTACATCAAGACCATCGGCCTGTACCGCGCCAAGGCCCGCCACCTGATGGCGACCTGCCGCATCCTGGTGGACCGCTACGGCGGCGAGGTGCCGCGCACGCGCGAGGAACTGGAGTCGCTGCCCGGCGTCGGGCGCAAGACCGCCAACGTGATCCTGAACGTCGCGTTCGGGCAAGAGACACTGGCCGTGGACACGCATATCTTCCGTGTCTCCAATCGCACCGGCCTGGCGCCGGGCAAGGATCCGCTGGCAGTCGAGCAGGCCTTGATGAAGCGCGTGCCCAAGGAATACATGCTGGATGCGCATCACTGGCTGATCCTGCACGGGCGCTACGTCTGCCTCGCGCGCAAGCCCAAATGCTGGCAATGCGCGGTGATTCAGTTCTGCGATTACCGGCCGAAGACGCCTCCACCGTAATTGGGGTCAGATTCCAATTAGTTAATTGGAATCTGACCCCAATTGATCTGCGAGAACATCACAGCCCGCGCCAGCCACCTCCCAGCGCCTGGATCAACGCCACTGCCGCGACCTGGCGATCGGCCTGGGCCTGGACCACCGCGCGACGCGCGTTCAAAGCGGTGACCTGCGCCGTCACGACATCCGTGTAGCTCACCTGGCCAGCCTGATAACGATTGAGCAACTGCTGCTCCACCAGGATCGCGGCTTCCTCGGCTTGCTGCCGCAGTACCAGTTGCTGCTGCAGGATGCGCGAGGCGACCAGCTGGTCCTCCACCTGCGCGAACGCCCCCAGCACGGTCTGGCGGTACTGCGCGGCGGCTTGCTCGAACTGCCCACGAGCCCCTTCGACGCGCGCCCGGTTGGCACCGGCATCGAAGATCACCTGCGCCAGCGAAGCCCCCACGGACCACGCGAACGCCGAAGCATTGAACAGATCGCCGATCCTCGCCGCGCCGAAACCGGCCGATCCGGAAAGGCTCAAGCTCGGGAACAGCGCTGACTGCGCGATGCCGATCTGCTCGTTGGCCTGGGCGGCGCGCCGCTCGGCAGCCGCGATATCCGGACGGCGTTGCAGCAGCGTCGACGGAACGTTGAACGGTATTGGCGGTATCACGCCTTTCCAGTCGGCAGACGCAGGCAAAGTGAAATTGGCCGGCGCCTGGCCGACCAGCACGGCGATCGCGTGTTCGAGCGTCGCGCGTTGGCGCTCCAGCCCGAGCAGGTCGGCCTGCGCGTTGGACAGCTGGGTCTGCGCCTGTAGCACGTCGGTGCGCGCCACGATGCCGGCGTCGTAGCGGTTCTGCGCAATGTTCAAGGCGCGCACATACCCCTCAATCGTCTGCGCCAGCAGCACCTGCGCCGCATCGAACTGGCGCAGGTTGAAATAGTTGGCCGCCAGCTCGCCTTGCGACGACAGCCTGGCCGCCTGCAGATCGGCCAGGCTCGCCTGCTCACCCGCGCGCGCGGCCTCGACGCCGCGCCGCAGCCGTCCCCACACGTCGGGCTCCCAGCTGGCGCCAATGTCGACCTGGTAGCTGCTGCGAGTCGGCACGTTGCCGCCACCTCCGCTGCGGTTGGCGCTGGCGTCCAGTGTGACAAGGGGAAAGAGCGAGGCTCGCTGCTGCGCGACCAGCGCCCGCGCCTGCGAATACGCGGCCACGGCTGCGGCGACGTTCTGATTCGACACTTCCACGCGCCCGGCCAGATCGGCCAGCACCGGGTCGTTGAACAGCGCCCACCAGGGACCGCGCTCCAGCAGGTCGGCCGGCACCGCGCGCACCCATTCGCCCTGCCCTTCCTTGAATGCCTGCGGCGTTTCGATCGCCGGCCGTTCGTAGGCCGGCCCGACGGCGCAGCCTGCGAGCGCCATCGCGACAAGCATCGACAAGGAATAGCACGCCCGAATTCTCGAACGAGTCATCATGTCGGACTCGGCTCGATATGCCGTCCCAACTGCCTCTCCAGCGGGCTGCGCCGGCGCAGTTTGTCCAGCAGCAGGTAGACCACCGGCGTGGTCAACACCGTGATCACCTGGCTTGCGATCAGCCCGCCGATGATCGCGATGCCCAGCGGCTTGCGCAGCTCGCCGCCCTCGCCGAAACCGATGGCCAGGGGCAGCGCGCCCAGGCCGGCGGCCAGCGTGGTCATCAGGATCGGTCGGAAGCGCAGCAGGCTGGCCTCGCGCACGGCGGCGAAGGGCGAAAGGCCGCGCGAGCGCTCGGCGTCGAGCGCGAAATCGATGATCAGGATGGCGTTTTTCTTGACGATGCCGATCAGCAGGAACAGGCCGATCAGCGCGATCAGCGAAAGCTCCATGCCGAACAGCAGCAGCGCCAGCACCGCACCCACGCCGGCCGAGGGCAGCGTCGAAAGCACGGTGACCGGATGCACCAGGCTTTCGTACAGCACGCCCAGCACGATGTAGATGACGATGAGGGCCGCGAGGATCAGTGTCGGCTGCTCCTTCTGCGACTCCTGCGCCGCGCGCGCGGTGCCCTGGAAGCTGCCGCGCACGTTGATCGGCAGGGCGATCTCGGCCTCGGCCTGCGCCACCGCCGCCTGGCCATCGGCCAGCGTGCGGCCCTCGGCCAGGTTGTACGAGATGGTGGTCGCCAGTTCGGCGTCCTGGTGGTTGACTGCACTGGCGGTTGGCCGTTCGGAAAAGCGCGCAATGGCGCCGAGCGGCACCATGGTCGTTGGCGCGACGCTCACCGCCTGCCCGGTCGCCTGGTCGCGCAACCCCGGATTGACGGCGCCGGCGGCCGGCGCCGCGGTGGTCGTGCCCGCGGCAGACGTCGACGGCGTGGCCGTCGCTGTCGCTGTCGCGGTCGCCGGCGTGGATGCGGTGGATCCGGTCGATGCGCCCAGGCGCGCCGGCACGTAGATGTCGTTGAGCGATTCGGGACTGCGCGTGTACACCGGCGCCACCCCCATGATCACGCGGTACTGGTTCAGCTCGTCGTAGATGGTCGCAACCTGGCGCTGGCCGAAGACGTTGTACAGCGCGTTGTCGACGTCGCGGGAATTGATGCCCAGGCGCGCGGCGGAGTCCTTGTCCACCTCGACATAGCTCTCGACGCCGTTTTCCTGCTGGTCGGTGTCGAC
>DATMBW010000517.1:0-13857 GCA_035559095.1 Ramlibacter sp. | reverse complement strand
TGGCTCAAGCGCAGACGAAAGTCGTCGCTGCGGACCCAGTACTGCAGGGCCATGGCCACTGCGGCCAGCACCACCACCAGCCCCGCCACGATCGCCGCCAGCCATTTGACGAACCGTTTCATGACGGCATTGTCGCCGCAGGAATGGCGAATGGCCGGTAGCAAGGATTGCGCTTGCGCAGGTCAGGCGCAACGCCTTGTAATTGGCGAGGCTTGTGCTTACTCTGTGACGTGAAGGCAGCATCGACACGCCGCCGACCAAAAGGATTTGCGCCATGCCGAGTTTGTTCGACCCCGTGAAAGCGGGCAGCCTGCACCTGCCCAACCGCATCGTGATGGCGCCGCTGACCCGCAATCGCGCGCCCAATGCGGTGCCCACGGCCCTGATGGCCGAGTACTACGCCCAGCGCGCCAGTGCCGGCCTGCTGATCACCGAGGCCACCGCGATCAGCGCACAGGGCCAGGGCTACGCCGACGTGCCTGGGCTGTACGGCACCGAGCAGCTCGATGGCTGGAAGCGCGTGACGGAGGCGGTGCACGCCAGGCGCGGCCGCATCGTCGTGCAGCTGTGGCACGTCGGGCGCGTGTCGCATGTGGAGTTGCAGCCCGACGGCCAGAAACCGGTCGCGCCGTCGGCGATCACGGCCAGGACCAAGACTTACCTCATCAAGAACGGCGTGGGCGCCTTCGTGCCCACTTCGGAGCCCCGCGCGCTGGATTCCGAGGAGATTCCAGGCATCGTGCACGACTATCGCCACGCCGCCCGCCACGCGCTGAGCACCGCCGGCTTCGACGGCGTGGAAGTGCATGGCGCCAACGGCTACCTGCTGGACCAATTCCTCAAGACCGGCGCCAACCGGCGCGACGACGACTACGGCGGCTCGATCGAGAACCGCGCACGGCTCCTGCTTGAAGTCATGCGTGCCGTGGTGGGCGAAGTCGGCGGCGGCCGCACGGCGCTGCGCATCTCGCCGGTGACGCCCGCCAACGACATCAGCGACGAGAACCCGCAGGCCCTGTTCGACCACGTCGTGCGGCAACTGGCGCCACTGGGCCTGGCCTATGTCCATGTGATCGAAGGCGCAACCGGTGGCCCGCGCGTGATCGAGGACCGGCCGTTCGATTACGCCGCCATGCGCCAGGCTTACCGCGACGCGGGCGGCGATGGCGCCTGGATGGTGAACAACAACTACGACAAGGCGCTGGCCGAGCATGCAATCGACAACGGCGCCGATCTGGTGGCCTTCGGCAAGCTCTACATCGCCAACCCCGACCTGGCGGAGCGGCTGCGCGACAACACGCCGCTGAACACGCCGGACAAGTCCACTTTCTACGGCGGCGGCCCCGAGGGCTACACCGACTACCCGGCGCGCAGGCGTCAGTGAGCGCCGCCAATGGGCGAGGGCGCCGTCATCACGATGCGCGTGAACAGCCGGTCGTAGCACGGCTCGCGTGCACCGCCGGCCAGGGGGTCGCGCGAGCGCAGGATGGCCTCGTCCAGGACCTCCCAGTCGGCCGCCGTCAGCAGCTTTTCCGCGGCGGGCAGGATGCTGGTCTCTTCGATCTGCATATGTTCCAGGTAGAAGGCCGCATATTCGCGCGCCGCGTCGATGAAGGCAGCCCGGCGCGACTCGCCGATCAGCTCCCATGCCAGCAGCAGGTGCTGCAAGGCGCGCACCCTGCCCTCGCCCTGCATGTGGTCGCTCTCGAGCCGCGCGATCACCGGCATCAGTTCGGGTGCGACCCGCGCGAGCTTGGGAAACAGCAGGTCGGATTCATTGGGGTGATGCATCCGCTCGGGGAACTCGTCGATGTAGAAAAGCATCGCCCGCACGACGTTGAAGAAGCGCTCGGGCTCGTCCAGCGGGCCGCGTTCAAGCATCGCGGCGAGCGAACGCAGCACGGCGGCAAGCGCGGCGTGTTCGTCGCGGATGATTTGCAGGCTCGTATGGGGCATATGGGGCTCCGTTGCAGCAGAGCTTGGCATGTGCCCTGCGGCCGCCCGTTGATCCAGGTCAAGGTCTCCAGGAGGCTCGCCGCGGGCGGCTCTAAGTCCGCCAGCGCTTCAAGAGCAGCGCGTTGGACATCACGCTGACGCTCGACAGCGCCATGGCCGCGCCGGCCACCACGGGGTTCAGGTAGCCCAGGGCCGCCAGCGGGATGCCGGCGACGTTGTACGCGAACGCCCAGAACAGGTTCTGCCGGATCTTCATCACGCTGCGGTGCGAAATCTCCAGCGCGGCGCCGACCAGCCCCACGTCGCCGCGCATCAAGGTGATGCCCGCCGCGTGCATCGCCACGTCGGTGCCGGTTCCCATCGCCATTCCCACATCCGCGGCCGCCAGGGCGGGCGCGTCGTTGACGCCATCGCCCACCATCGCCACCACGCGTCCATCCCGCCTCAGCTGGGCCACCTTCGCGGCTTTTTCGCCGGGCAGGACGCCGGCCATCACTTCGTCGCCATGCAGGCCGAGCCGGCCTCCCATCGCCAGGGCGGACTCGCGGCTGTCGCCCGAGATCATCACCAGGCGCATGCCGCGCGCGCGCAGCGCGGCCAATGCCTCGCGCGCGCCCGGCTTGGGTTCGTCGGCAAACGCCATCAGGGCCAGCAGCACCAGGCCCCGGGACGTGCGTTCCACCAGCCCCGACAAGGTCGCGCCCTCGCGCTGCAGGCGCTGCGCCTGGCCGTTCAGCCCGTCCAGCGTGACACCCATTTCGTCCAGCCAGCGCAGGCTGCCGATCAGGTAGCTCACGCCGCCCACCTGGCCTTCGCTGCCGCGGCCGGCGACCGAGCGCACGGCTTCCGGTTGCGCAACCGCCAGGCCCTGCTCCCTGGCCGCGGCCACCACGGCGCGTGCCAACGGGTGCTCGCTGCCGCTTTGCAAGCTGGCGGCGATCGCGAGTGCGTTCGCCTGCTCGATGCCCGGGGCCACGCTGAAGGCCGCCAACCGGGGCTGGCCCACCGTCAAGGTGCCGGTCTTGTCGAATGCCACCGTGTCCACCTTGTGCGCCAGCTCCAGCGCCTGTGCATCCTTGATCAGCACCCCATGCCGCGCCGCCACGCCGGTGCCCGCCATGATCGCCGCCGGAGTAGCCAGTCCCAGCGCGCAGGGGCAGGCGATCACCAGCACCGCGACCGCGCGGATCAGCGCCGTTTCCGCGGGTGCACCCACCCACAGCCAGCCCAGCAGGGTCGCCAGACCAATGGCCAGCACCACCGGCACGAACACGGCGGAGACCTGGTCCACCAGCCGCTGGATCGGCGCCTTGGCCGCCTGGGCGTCCTCGACCAGCCGGATGATGTGGGCGAGCACCGTCTCCTGGCCCACGGCTGTCACCCGCATGACGATGCGGCCGTCGCCGTTGATGCTGCCGCCGGTGAGCCTGGCGCCGTCGGCCTTGGCCACCGGCAGCGGCTCGCCGGTGAGCATGGATTCGTCCACCTGGGTGCGGCCCTGTTCGATCACGCCGTCGGCGGCTATGCGCTCGCCCGGCCGCACCACCAGCCGGTCGCCCGCCAGCACCTCGGCCACCGGCACATCGACTTCCTCGCCAGCACGCGACAGCACATGGGCAATTTCGGGCCGCAGCGCATGCAGGGCCCGGATCGCCGCGGTGGTTTGCCGCTTGGCGCGCGCCTCGAGCCACTTGCCCAGCAGCACCAGCGTCACCACCACCGCCGAAGCTTCGAAGTACAGATGGCCACTGCCCGAACTCAGCCATAGCCACATCGACAGGCCCCAGCCGGCGCTGGTGCCGATGGCCACCAGCAGGTCCATGTTCCCGCTCAGCGCCTTCAGCGCATGCCAGCCCGCCTTGTAAAAGCGCGCGCCCAGGATGAACTGCACCGGCGTGGCCAACACGAACTGCAGCCAGGCCGGCAGCATCCAGTGCCGGCCCAGCAGATCGCCCAACATCGGAAGGACCAGCGGCGCCGACAGCACCAGGCCCGCGGCTACCGGGGCGAAGCCGGCCCAGGGCGAGAGGTCCTCGGGCGCGCCCTGCTCGGCCGCCCGCGGCTCGTAGCCCGCGTCGCGCACCGCGCGGCGCAGCCGGGCCTCGATCTGGTCGGACTGGGCATAGACGATGCGGGCCGACTCGGTGGCCAGGTTGACGCTGGCTTCCTGCACCCCCGGCACCTTCCTGAGCGCCCGTTCGACGCGGGCCACGCAGGACGCGCAGGTCATGCCGCCGATGCGCAGGTCCAGCGGGGGTGCGGTGGTGCTGTTCATAAACGCAGCATGCACCTTGCCACCATGGCAAGGTCAAGGGTTGACCTGCATCAACCCGGTGCCGGATAAGGGATTGGGGCCCTGCTGTTGACCTTCCCACGGTGACAAGGTTCAGGCTATGCTTTTCCCAACCGCTCCTTCAGGAGGACCATCATGAACCAGAGCTTCGACGTGCAGGGCATGACCTGCGGCCACTGCGAGAAAGCCGTCACCCAGGCGGTCAAGTCGGTCGACCCACAGGCCAAGGTCGCCATCGACCGGCCCGCCGGAAAAGTCGAGGTGCAGACCAGCGAGCCGCGCGAGGCGATCGCCAAAGCCATCGTCGACGAAGGCTACCCGGTCGCCGCCTGACGACGCCATGAACGCAGCAGCATTGGCCTGGCCGGTGAACATCGGCATGGCGTCGCGCATGTCGGGCGTCACGCCCAAGATGGTGCGGCACTACGAATCGCTCGGCCTGCTGCCGGCGGTGGGCCGCACCGACGGCGGCTATCGCCAGTACAGCGAAGCCGACGTGCACACGCTGCGCTTCATCAAGCGCTCGCGCGAGCTCGGCTTCCCGATGACCGATATCGCCGAACTGGTGGGGCTGTGGCGCAACCGCCGGCGCGCCAGCAGCAACGTCAAGCGCATCGCGCAAAAGCATTCGGACGAGCTGGGCCAGCGCATCGAAGCCATGCAGGCAATGCAGCGGACCTTGCACCATCTGATCCATTGTTGCCAGGGCGACGACCGGCCCGACTGCCCGATCCTGGACGACCTCGCCGGGCTGCACGACACCGCCCGCGCCTGACCCGCGGCGCGCCGCTACCATAGGGGCCATGCTCAGCAAGCCCCGCATCCTGGTGGTGGAGGACGAGTCCGGCATCGCCGACACGATCCAGTACGTGCTGGCCACCGACGGCTTCGAGCCGGTGTGGTGCGGCACGGCCGATGCGGCCCTGCGCGAATTCGCGGCGCAGGCTCCGGCGCTGGCCATCCTGGACGTCGGCCTGCCGGACCTCAACGGCTTCGAGCTGTTCAAGCAGTTGCAGGCCTTGCCCGGCGGAGCCCACACGCCCATGCTGTTCCTCACCGCGCGCAGCGACGAAATCGACCGCGTCGTGGGACTGGAGCTGGGCGCCGACGACTACATCGCCAAGCCTTTTTCGCCGCGCGAACTGGTGGCGCGGGTGCGCACCATCCTGCGGCGCAGCGCGCGCCCCGCGCCGGCTGCTCCCGCGGCCGCACCGGTCCCGGCGGCGCAGCCTTTCGCGCTGGACGAGGAGCGCCGCCGCATCCGCTATTACGGGCAGTCGCTCGACCTCTCGCGCTACGAATACGGCATCTTGCGGCTGCTGGTGCAACGGCCGGGCCGGGTGTTCACCCGCGAGGAGTTGCTGGACAAGGTCTGGGACGGCGGCAGCGACAGCTTCGACCGCACGGTGGATGCGCACATCAAGACCTTGCGCGCCAAGCTCAAGGCCGTCGCGCCCGAGGTCGAACCGATTCGCACCTTGCGCGGCTCGGGCTATGCATTGAGCGAAGACTTGCCGGTGAAAGAACTTTGAACATCGCTGGCGTGAGCGCCGACGGGCCGCCCCTAGGCGCGAAGGCCCCCTTGGGGGGCAGCGCAGCGGATTGGGCCGCAAGCGTGGGGGCCACATGACCAAGCGCAACCGCATCTTCATCGGCATCCTGCTGATCTTCGCGGCGGGGATCTCCTTCATGCTCTACCGCGTGCTGGCCGACCTCGACCCGCGGTACCGCGAATCGGCCGAGGAGTCGCTGGTGGAGACCGCGCAGCTCATGGCCAGCCTGGTGGAGCAGGATTCGCGCGCGGGCGCCATCGACACCGCGCGGCTCGAGCCCCTGTTCAAGGCGGTGTACGCCCGCAGCTTCGAAGCGCATATCTTCAGCGTCACCAAGCGCCGCGTCGAGCTGCGCCTGTACGTCACCGACCGCACCGGCCGCGTCCTGTTCGACTCGCTGGGCCAGGTCGCCGGCGCCGACTTCTCGCAGTGGCGCGACGTCAAGCTGGCGCTGCGCGGCGAATACGGCGCGCGCACCACGCCGGACGTGGAAAACGACCCGCGCACCTCGGTCATGTACGTGGGCGCGCCCGTGCGCTGGAACAACGACATCATCGGCGCCGTTTCCGTGGGCAAGCCGGTGCAAAGCTTCGGCCAGTTCGTCGAGGCCGCGCGGCGCAAGACCCTGTACGTGGGGCTGATGTCGGTGGCGGGTGTGATTCTGCTGGCCCTGACCGTCTCGGTCTGGCTGGTCCGGCCCTTCGGGCTCATCTCGGACTACGTGCGCTACGTGCGGGCCCAGCGCCGCTTCAGCCTGCCGCGCCTGGGCCGGCGGGCCTGGGGCGTCATCGGCGCGGCTTACGACGAAATGCGCGACGCCCTGGCCGGCCGCAATTACGTCGCCGACTATGTGCAGACGCTCACGCACGAGGTCAAGGGGCCGCTGTCGGCCATCCGCGGTGCCGCCGAGCTGCTGCAGGAGCCAGGCATGCCGCAGGGCCAGCGCCAGCGCTTCCTGGCCAACATCACGCGCGAAACCCAGCGCATCCAGGAGATGGTCGACCGCATGATGGAGCTCACGGCGCTGGAGACGCGCCGCGCCCTGGAGCATGCGGAGAACGTGGCGCTGCGGCCGCTGCTCGAGGAGGTGGTGGCCGGCGCGCAGGATGCGGCCGCCGCGCGCCGCATCCGCATCACGCTGGAGGCGCCCGAGGATGCGCAGGTCGAGGGCGATCCGTTCCTGCTGCGCCGCGCCGTGAGCAACCTGCTGGACAACGCGACCGATTTTTCCGCCGAGGGCGCCGAGGTGCGGATGACGCTGGAGCGCACGCCGCGCGCGGTGCGCATCCGGGTGCGCGACCAGGGCCCGGGAATTCCGGAGTACGCGCAGGACAAGGTGTTCGAGAAGTTCTATTCCCTGGCGCGGCCGCATTCGAGCAAGAAGAGCACCGGCCTGGGCCTGTCGTTCGTGCGCGAGATCGCCTCGCTGCACCACGGCCGCATCGAGCTGGACAATGCGCCGGGCGGCGGGGCGCTGGCCACGCTGTCGCTGCCGCTGGGCGACGGCTGAAGAAGGCATGGATCCCGGATCAAGTCCGGGATGACAGCAGGTTCATCATTGGTCGTGTATTTGTCATTGCGGGCTTGACCCGCAATCCAGGAAATCCGAATTCATGGACCGGATCGAGCCCGGCATGACAAATCTTTTCTTCACACAGACTTCACGGAAACTCCCGCCGCACTTCAAACCGGCTTCGCCTGCGCTCGCGATGCTTCGCTCCAGTGCAATGTCGCACGCCTTGGAGGCAAACCATGGAGCCCACACTCTCACCCGCCCGCAGCCTGGCGCGCTGGCTCTGGATCAGCGGCGCCAGCATCGCCGCCGCCTGCTTCGTCGCATTGGGCGCGGGCGCGGCGCACGCCCAGAACGATCCGGCCCCGCGCCTGAAAACCGAAAGCCCCTACTTCTTCGTCAAGAGCGACGACCCGGCGCTGGACCAGCTGCCGCTCAAGTCCACTCGGGTCGACGTGCGCATTTCCGGTGTCATCGCCGACGTCACCGTCACCCAGCGCTACAAGAACGAAGGCCAGCGCGCGATCGAGGCGAAGTACGTGTTCCCCGGCTCGACCAAGGCGGCGGTGTACGGCATGAACGTGCGCCTGGCCGATCGCCTGATCACGGCCAAGATCCGCGAGAAGCAGCAGGCGCGCATCGAGTACGACAGCGCGAAAAAGGAAGGCAAGACCGCCGCGCTCCTGGAGCAGCACCTGCCCAACGTGTTCCAGATGAACGTGGCCAACATCATGCCGGGCGACGACGTCCAGGTGGAGCTGCGCTACACCGAGCTGCTGGTGCCCCAGGGCGGCAACTACCAGTTCGCCTTCCCCACCGTGGTCGGCCCGCGCTACAACAGTCCGCAATCGAGCCAGGCCACCGCGCAATGGGTGAGCAAGCCATATCTTCCCGCCGGCCAGGCCGGTGGCGCGGCGTTCGATATCCAGGTGGCCATCGCCAGCCCGATCGGCCTGAAGGAAGTGCGCTCGCCCTCGCACGATATCGAGGTTGCGCAGACCAGCGACGAGCGCGCCGCGGTGAGCCTGCAGCACGGCGGCGGTGCGCAGAACAACCGCGATTTCATCCTCGACTACCGGCTGGCCGGCGAGCGCATCGAATCGGGCGTGATGCTGTTTCGCGGCAGCGACGAGAACTTCTTCCTGGCCATGGTCGAGCCGCCCAAGCAGATGCCGGCGAGCGTGATCAGCCCGCGCGAGTACATCTTCGTGGTGGACATCTCCGGCTCCATGCACGGCTTCCCGCTGGAGACGGCCAAGGTGCTGCTGCGCGAACTCATCGGCAGCCTCAAGCCCAGCGACAGCTTCAACGTGCTGCTGTTCTCCGGCAGCAACCGGTTCCTGTCGCCGCGTTCGGTGCCGGCCACTCGCGCCAACATCGAGCAGGCGGTGCGCACGATCGAGCAGATGGGCGGCGGCGGCAGCACCGAGCTGATCCCCGCGCTCAGGCGGGTCTATGCCGAGCCCAAGGCCGCGGACATGTCGCGCACCGTCGTGGTGGTGACCGACGGCTACGTGACGGTGGAGCGCGAGGCCTTCGAGCTGGTGCGCCGCAACCTGTCGCAGGCCAACGTGTTTTCTTTCGGCATCGGCTCCTCCGTCAATCGCCACCTGATGGAAGGCTTGGCCCGCGCCGGCATGGGCGAGCCCTTCATCATCACCCAGCCGTCGCAGGCCGCGGGCGAGGCGGCGCGCTTTCGCCACATGATCGAGTCGCCCGTCCTCACCAGCGTCAAGGCGCGCTTCGAAGGGCTGGATGTGTACGACGTGGAGCCGGCCCAGCTACCCGACGTGCTGGGCGAGCGACCCGTGGTCGTGTTCGGCAAATGGCGCGGAGAGGCGCGCGGCCAGGTCGTGATCGAAGGCCAGAGCGCCAGCGGCCCCTATCGCAACGTGGTGCCCGTCGGGCCGCACATCGGCCAGGACACGGCGGCGCTGCGCTATCTGTGGGCGCGCCATCGCATCGCCGGCCTGTCCGACCAGGAGGCGCTGGAAGGCGGCGACGCCCAGCGCAAGCGCATCACCGAGCTGGGCCTGCAATACAACCTGCTCACGCAATACACCAGCTTCCTGGCGGTGGACCGCGTCGTGCGCAACCCGCTGCCTGAGGCCGCGGCCAGCGTCAACCAGCCTTCGCCGATGCCGCAAGGCGTGAGCAATCTCGCGATCGGGGCCGAAGTGCCGGGCACGCCCGAACCCGAAACCTGGGGTGCGATGGCGCTGCTGCTGTCGATGCTGGCGATGCTGGCGCGCCGGGCCCGCCGCCACGACCCACGCCGCTTCACCGCCTGAAGGACCGCGCCATGGCCATGTCACGACTGCTTCGCCTGCCCGCGTTCGTGCGCCTGGGCATCGTCGTCGATACCGCGCCCAACGGCGTGTGGCTGGCGCTGCTGGCAGCGGCGCTCTGGCCGACCGCCTGGTGGATGGGCCAGCGCATGCTGGACGGGTCCGATGAGCCGTTGGGCTTGTTGGCCCTGGCGGCGCTGGGCGCGCTGCTGTGGCATTGCCGCGGCCGGCTGCGCGCCGCGCCGCGCCTGGGCTGGCTGGCCCTGGCGTTGGCGGCGGCGCTGGCCTCGACGGCCACGCTGTGGCAGGTGCCGCCGCTGCTGTCATCGCTGCTCGGCCTGCTGGCGCTGGGCGCGGGCTTCGTCGCATTCCTGCCGCCGGGGCTGGCCACCACGCCGGTGCTCGGCTTGTCCGTGCTGTCGCTTCCGCTGCTGGCGTCGCTGCAGTTCTACGCCGGCTACCCGCTGCGCGTTGTCACCGCCGAGGCCAGCCGCTG
This sequence comes from Ramlibacter sp., assembly GCA_035559095.1. Taxonomy (GTDB): domain Bacteria; phylum Pseudomonadota; class Gammaproteobacteria; order Burkholderiales; family Burkholderiaceae_C; genus Ramlibacter. The sequence continues at coordinate 3,758 of DATMBW010000517.1, read as the reverse complement.
GCTGCTGGCGGCCGGCTTTTCCGTCGAGCGCAGCGGTGCCAGCCTGCTGGTGAATGGCCAACTGGTCATCGTGGACGCCCCGTGTTCGGGCGTGCAGATGCTGTGGCTGGGCTATTTCACCGCTTGCGTGGTGGCGCTGTATGCGCAGCGGGCGGACTCGAGTTTTCTGGCGCGGCTACCGGCGGTGAGCCTGCTGGTGCTGGCCGGCAACGTCGTGCGCAACACGGTGCTGGTTGCCTTCGAGGCCTCGGGCCAGCATTTGGCCGGCTGGGCACATGAAGCGGTCGGGCTGGCGCTGCTGGCCGCCGTCTGCGCCGCGATCGCCCGGGTCATGCATGGACCCCTCGGAGGCCGCCATGTTTGACAACAGCTTCATCAACCGTGTGTTGTTCAAGTCGCTGTGCGCGCTGTTGCTGCCCGCCTGCATGCTGTGGGGCGCAGTCGCCACCTGGGCGCGACCCCACCCGCCCGCGGCCCGCGACAGGCAGGGCTTCGAATTGCCGGCCAGCTGGCAAGGGCAAGCGCTGCGGCCGCTGGCCCTGTCCGAAGTCGAGCAGCGCTTCGCCCGGCAATTCCCCGGCACCCTGGCGCGCATGACGGATGGCCGCCAGGTGCTGGTGCTGCGCGCGGTGCAGCGGCCCACGCGCATGCTGCATCCGGCCGCCGACTGCTACCGGGCTCTGGGCTACGCCATCGCGCGCCAGCAGCTGCAGCTCGATGCGCAGCAGCGCTTGTGGCGCTGTTTCGAGGCCGCGCGTTCCGGCCAGCGCCTGCGCGTCTGTGAGCGCATCGTGGACGCGCGGGGCGACGGCTTCACCGACGCCTCGGCCTGGTACTGGGCTGCGCTGCTGGGCCAGTCGCAGGGACCCTGGCAAGCCCTCACCGTTGCGAGTCCGCTATGAAAATTTTTGCGCTCGTGTGCGCCTTCCTGCTGCTGGCCGCGCTCGCGCTGGCGACCGGCGCCTTCTACGTCGCGCGCGCCGTGCTGGCGCCGCTGCCCGGCGAATGGTCGGTGCCGCTGCGGCTGGGCCCTTTCGAACTGCAGGCCGGTGTGCCGTCGGTGATCCGCCTGGCCACTTCGCCCTGGGGCGGGCCGCTGCTTCATGGCCGCAACGTTCCCACCCGCGCCGGCCGCCTGCATCTGCAATGGCAGGCTTCCACCCGTACGCTGCTGCTGCACTGCGCGCCTTGCACCTTGCAGCCGCCCGGCCTCGGCGAGGAAGCCTTGCAGCTGGCGCAGGTGCACGCCACCGCGCGCCGCCAGGGCAATCTGCTGTCCGGCGAAGTCGTGTCGGGACGGGTGCGCGGCGCGTGGCAGGGCGAACTGGCCCAGGGCCAGCTGCGGCTGCGACTTTCCGTTCCCGCGACGCCGCTCGCCGATGGTTACGCGCTGTTCGCGCACCACATCCCCGAGCTGGCGCAAGCCCGCATCGGCGGAAACTTCTCGTTGCAGGCGCAGCTGAGCCTGCCCTCGGGCAGCCTCACGGTGGCCCCGTCGGTCGAAGGCTTCGAAGTGGCCGGCCTGGGCACCGAAGCGCTGGCGGGTGCGCGAAGCAGCTGCGCCCGCGGCCTGCGTGCCAGCCGCTTGCAGCCCGACAGCTGGCTGGCGCGCGCCGCGGTCGCGGCCGAGGACCAGCGCTTCTGGGACCACAACGGCTACGACCTGGCCGAACTCGCCTCCTCGCTCACTCGCAACCAGCAGGCCCATCGCATCGAGCGCGGCGCCAGCACCTTGTCGCAGCAGGTGGCCAAGCTGCTGATCACGGGCGACGAGCGCAGCCCCGTGCGCAAGCTGCGCGAGCTGCTGTACGCGGTGGAGATGGAGCGCACGCTGGGCAAGGCGCGCATCCTGCGCCTGTACCTGGACAACGCGCCCTGGGGCCCGCGCCTGTGCGGCGCGGAGGCCGCGGCCCATCACTACTTCGGCGTGCGCGCCCACGAACTCACGCCGGCCCAGGCGTCATGGCTTGCCGCCATGCTGCACAACCCGGTGGCCGAAGCCCGGCGCTGGGCCGACACCGGCCAGATCAACCTGGCGCGCGCGCAATGGGTGGCGCTGGGATTGCGCGGACTGTCGCGCAAGCAGAAGCTGGCGCTCTCGCAGGACATCGCCGCGGCCGCCTGGCCGCCCACCTGGGCCGAGCCCAAGCCGCCGGCCGACACCACGCAGCGCAAGGACAAGCAGGTCGCGCTGTAATGGCCTCATGAACACCTCCGTCTCACTCAAGCAGCCCCGGCGCGTCGAGCGCCTGGTCACCGGCCAGCCCACGACCGACGGCGCGGGCGTCAAGCTCACGCGCGTGCTCACTCAGGACCTGCAGCAGCGGCTCGATCCGTTCCTGATGCTGGACAACTTCGCCAGCAGCGACCCCAAGGATTGGGGCGCCGGTTTTCCCGACCATCCGCACCGCGGCTTCGAAACCATCACCTACATGATTGCCGGGCGCATGCGGCATCGCGACAGCGCCGGCCACGAGGGCCTGCTGCAAAACGGCGGCGTGCAGTGGATGACCGCCGGCCGCGGCCTGGTCCACAGCGAAATGCCCGAGCAGGAGGAAGGCACGATGGAAGGCTTCCAGCTGTGGCTCAACCTGCCCGGCAAGGACAAGATGCGCGAACCCTGGTACCGCGACATCAGCAGCGCCGAGATCCCTGAGTTCACTTCGCCCGAGGGCGTCACGGTGCGCGTGATCGCGGGCCGCAGCCACGGCGTGACGGGAGCCGTGCACCGCGATCACACCGAGCCGCTGTACCTGGACCTGCATTTCCCGCTTGGCCGTGCGTCGTTTCGCCAGCCCCTGCCGGCGGGTCACAACGCTTTTGTCTATGTGTACCGCGGCACTCTCGAAGTCGTCGATGCGCTGGGCCACCCCACCCCCGTGCCGCAGCACAGCATGGCGCTGCTCGGCAACGAGGGCGATGGCGTCGTGTTGCGCCCGGCCGCCAAGAGCGCGGAGCAGGCGCGCGCCCTGCTCATCGCCGGCAAGCCGCTGCGCGAACCGATCGCGCAATACGGGCCGTTCGTCATGAACACGCGCGAGCAGCTGATCCAGGCGATGGACGATTTCCGCAACGGCCGCCTGGGCTGAGCCGCAATTCTCAGGGACCCCGGATCGAGTCCGGGCCGGCACCATTTGGCGCGGCCCGGTTGCTACTTCACGATCAGGCCCGCAGCGCCGCGCCGATCGAACTCCACCGCCTCGTCCTCGCGGGCCTGGGCCAATTCGGCCTGCCGTTGCGCCTGCTTCGTGGCGCGCAGCACTCCTTGGCCCACCGAGGCGACGCCGGTGCGCGCAGCGTCCTGCTCGAAGGCGTTCTGGCGCTGCGCGCGCACCAGCGAATTTCCGAGCACGATCGCGCCAAGGCTCTCGCGCTCTTGGGCCGGGGCCGGGCCGGTGTCGGTAACCACGGCCGGCAAGGGCCCGTTGTCGGGCACCGCAGGCCGCGTCTGGGCGAGCACACCGCCCGCCCCCAGTGCGGCCGCCAAGGCGATGCCGCGCACGAGGATGGGGTACTTCATGAGGTGCTCCTTTGCTAAGCGTCAACGCCATGGTGCGCGCCTGCTCGGCCGACGGATGTGGCCCTTTGTGCGCTATTTCGGTAGGAGCGCTCCCACAGTCCCCGTTCAGCCGCGGGCTTTACATCCCAGCTACTTCGCGGCCATGGCCCAGAAACATGAACCTTCCACACTCGACCCCAACCCGTAGCCCGTCGTTGGCCGCGGGCCCTCCAAGCAAGCAAAGGAAGGAAAGTTCGAT
>DATMBW010000516.1:0-2578 GCA_035559095.1 Ramlibacter sp. | reverse complement strand
TGCCCTTCGTGAGCAAGGCGACCGGCATCCAGCTGGCCAAGGTGGCGGCACGCTGCATGGTGGGCCAGTCGCTGGAATCGCAGGGCATCTCGCGGGAAGTGACGCCGCCTTACTTCAGCGTCAAGGAGGCCGTGTTCCCGTTCGTCAAGTTCCCGGGTGTGGACACCATCCTGGGCCCGGAAATGAAGTCCACCGGCGAAGTGATGGGCGTGGGCAAGACGTTCGGCGAGGCGTTCATCAAGAGCCAGTTGGGCGCCGGCACCAAGCTGCCGCGACCGACCGACCCCGTGCGCAAGGTATTCCTGACGGTGAAGGACAGCGACAAGCCGCGTGCCGTGGAGGTGGCGCGGCAGCTTGCGGTCCAGGGGTTCCAGATCGCCGGCACCAAGGGGACCGCCGCGGCGATCAACGCCGCCGGCATCCCCTGCGAATCCGTGAACAAGGTCACGGAAGGCCGCCCCCATGTGGTGGACATGATCAAGAACAACGAGGTTGTCATGGTGATCAACACGGTGGAGGAGCGCCGCAACGCGATTGCCGACTCCCGTGCCATCCGCACCTCGGCCCTGTTGGCGCGGGTGACCACGTTCACCACCATCGCCGGCGCCGAAGCGGCCGTGGAAGGAATGAAGTACCTGGACCGCCTGGATGTCTATTCCCTGCAGGAACTGCACGCCCAGCTCGCCTAAAGCCGGGGGGGCCGGCTCGCCCGGCTTCGCAAGCGTCTTGCCGGCGATTTATAATCGCGCCATCAAGGACACCGCCGGTCGGCAACGGTCGGCGGTGTTCCTTTATCTGGAGACAACAAGATGGCGACAATTCCGATTACCCGGCGGGGAGCCGAAAAACTCAAGGTCGAACTGCAGAAGCTCAAGAGCGTGGACCGCCCGACGGTGATCAGGGCGATCGCGGACGCCCGTTCGCACGGGGACCTCTCCGAAAACGCCGAGTACGACGCCGCCAAGGATCGCCAGGGCTTCATCGAAGGGCGGATCAAGGAGATCGAAAGCAAGCTGGCGACGGCGCTGATCATCGACCCGGCGACAGTGCATGCCGGCGGCAAGGTCGTTTTTGGCGCCACTGTCGAGCTGGAAGAAGAAGATTCGGGCGACAAGGTGAAATACCAGATCGTCGGCGAGGACGAGGCCGACTTGAAGCATGGCCTGATCAACATTTCGAGCCCGATTGCGCGCGCCCTGATCGGCAAGGAAGAGGGCGATACCGCCGAGGTGCTGGCGCCGGGCGGCCTGAAGCGCTACGAAATCGTCGCGGTCCACTACCTTTAGGAATGGACCCCCACGGGCTTCGCCCTGCCCCCGAAGGGGGCGCCACCGGTTTGAGGCGGCTCGGCACCGGCTGGAGGGAGCAGGTCCCGGTTTTTGCCGCCGCGCTCTGGTGGGGCAGCCTCACGACGACGGGATTCATCGTCGTACCCATCCTGTTCTCGCAGTTGGCAACGCCCGCCGTGGCCGGCCAGACGGCTGCCCGCCTGTTCACCGCGCAGACCTGGATTTCGCTTGGCTGCGGGCTGCTCCTGCTGTTCGCCTCGCGCAGCGGCCGCGAGTCCGCCCGCATGGATTGGGCCCGAGGCGCCCTCGTTTTCGTCGTCGCGGGCTTGTTGGTCGCGTTACTGGGCGAATTCGCGGTCTCGCCGCGCATCATCGCGCGCGAGAACCTCAGGTTGTGGCATGGCGTCGGCAGCGCGATGTACGTCGTTCAGTGGGTTTGCGCGGCTGTGGTGCTGTGGAAGGTAAGCAGCTCATCAACACGAGCCTGACCCGCAGTCATTCGTTTCCTGTCATTGCGGGCTTCAGGTCTGCCGGCCCTTCTTGACCGACTTCTGCTTGGGTTTGGCCCGCTTGACCCGTCCGCCGGGGGTCAGGCGCTGGTTTCCCAGCACGCGCAGGGTCTTGACCTCGGGGCGCTGGCCGCCGCGCTTGCTGTACTTGAGAACCTTGAAATCGCGCGGCCCGGGCATGCGGTCATCGTCCTGCGCGCGCTCCCCCTTCTCGGGCTGGGGCCGCCACAGCACCAGCAGCTTGCCGATATGCTGGATCGGCGCGGCGCCGAGCTCGTCGGCCAGCGCCTGGAATATGGCTTCGCGCTGGGCGCGGTCGTCGCCGAGCACGCGTATCTTGATCAGTCCATGGGCATTGAGGGCGGCATTCGTTTCTTTCTTGACGGCGGGCGTCAACCCCTCATTGCCGATCATGACGACCGGGTCGAGATGGTGCGCCTGTGCGCGATGCTCCTTGCGCTGGGCAATGGTCAGTTGAATTTGGGGCATGAAGCGGATTATCCCGCGCCGGGAAATCTGAAAAAGAAGAACATCCGTTTGCGTCCCCTGCGCAAGGGAGTTCGGATGTCGGAGTCAGGCTGTCAGAATCGAACGACGATGAAGATCAAGACCAAGAGCAAAAAGGTCAACCGTGCGTGGTTGAACGACCACGTGAACGACCCCTACGTCAAGCTGGCGCAAAAAGAGGGTTACCGCGCACGGGCCGCCTTCAAGCTCAAGGAAATGGACGAGGCCCTGGGCCTGGTCAAGCCCGGTCACCTGGTGGTGGACCTGGGCGCG
>DATMBW010000515.1:0-7812 GCA_035559095.1 Ramlibacter sp. | reverse complement strand
GCCGGCGATCGCCGGCTTCTTCGGGGATGCGCGGGTGCAAGGCATGGTGCAATGGCTCGCGTTCGCCTGCCTGCTCGGCGCGGCAAGCGCGCCGGCGACGTGCCTGCTGCAGCGCGACCTGAACTTCCGCGTGCTCGGCCTGATTCACCTTGCGAGCTACGCGGCCGGCTACCTCGCCGTCGGCGTGCCGATGGCGCTGAGCGGCTTCGGCGCGTACTCGCTGGCCGCCGCCTGTGTGGTCCAGGCCGCGGTGACACTGGTTGCCGCTTACGTCGCGAAACCCCATTCCTTGCGGCCGCTGTTCTCGCATCCCGGTGGCGCCGCCGCGCTGATCACCGGCCGCGCCGTCTTCCTGACGAACGTGGTGAACTGGATGCTGGGCAACCTCGACCGCGTCGTGATCGGCCGGGTATTGAGTACGCACGCAGTTGGCTTGTACGCCGTGGCCTACAACCTGGCCTCCATTCCCAGCACGCTGCTGCTGGGCGCGCTGCAACCCACCTTCCTGGCGGCTGGGGCAAGACTCCAGCAAACCCCGCAGCGGCTGGCGCAGGGATGGCTGCTGGCGCTGGCCTGCGCCCTGGTGCTGATCACGCCCGCCGCGGTGGTGCTTGCGCTGTTGTCGGCTGATCTCGTGGCGCTGCTGTACGGCGCCGCCTGGATGGAATCTGCGTGGGTACTGGCGTTGCTATTTCTTTGCCTGCCGGCCTGGGCCTGTTGGGGGCTCTCCACGCCGGTGCTCTGGAATACCGGCCGCAAGCACCAGGAATCGATGCTGCAGCTGCCGGTGCTCGCGCTGGCTTTTCCCGCCTGGTGGCTGTTCGCGCCCGAAGGCATTCGTGCGGTGGCCATGGTCTCGGCGATCGTGGTCTTCGCGCGCGCCGGCATCATCATCGCGGCGGCGCTCAATGCGCTGAAGCTGCCGTGGTCCGCAGTGCTGCCGTACGCGGTTCGGGGGCTGGGACTCGCAGCGGTCTGCGCGGCCGCCGCATTCGCCGGCCAACACGCGGTGGCCGGCTTCACAGTCCCCGGGGTTTCGCTTTTCGCGGGCAGCGCCTGCGCGCTGGCCGCCATGCTGCTGCTGGTGGGCATCCGGCCTCAAGTCCTGGGCCGCGAAACGCAGGGGGCACTGACCAGGCTCTTCCCGGCTTTCGCACCGCGTTGGCTGCAGCCTGCCGTGCCGGCCGAACCGGGGAGGCAGTCGCGATGAGCCGCCCCAGCGGTTTTCTGCACTGGATCTTTCCCGCGATGCTGGGGCTGGTGGCGCTCACGGTCCTGCTCTCGAGCCGGGACCTGTCCCTGACCTACTCGGGGCTGGCAATGAGGTCCGAGGAGGTGCAGCATCCCGTCATCGTGTGGAGCCAGCGCCTCTTGTCGCTGTTCCTGCTGGCGGTCACGGTCGAGCGCGTCGTCAGCCACTTCGTGTCGCGTCGACACTTGCCTTCGCCGATGCTGGTGCTGGTTTTCGTGACCTTCTGGCTGGGCACCGTGGGGTTTCCCGCTGTCTTTGGCTCGCACCCACGACTCGCCCACGAATACCTCTACTCGCTGGCCATCGGATTCGCGGCCGCGCTCGCCGGTCCGCAGGACTTCGACAAGGCCGTCGTGACAGCGCGAAACGCGCTGTTCGCCTTCCTGCTCGCGGGTGTGCTGCTGATTCCACTGAATCACGCGATGGTGCTGGATACGTCGTACACGAAAGGCGTGCTGTCAGCGCTGCCCCGTTTCAGCGGCCTCGCCCCGCATCCCATCACCCTGGCCATGTTCGCGCAGATCGGCCTCCTGTGCCTGTGGTGCAGGCCGTTCAGGAGTGGCTGGCTCACGGCGTTGGCCTGGCTGCTCGGCGGCGCGGCGCTCCTGCTTGCGCAATCCAAGAACGCCTGGGCCGGCTTCGTCCTTTGCGCGCTGTGCATGCTGGCGGTGCGCAACGGCCCCGGTCTGTGGCGGCGGGTGGGCGACCCCCGGCAAGGCGCGTTGGGCGAGCTTGTGTGCATCGTGGTCATAGTGACCGTGCTGGCCTTGACGGGTTGGTTCCTGGTGGGAGACGTGGCGGCGCAGACCGCCGGTTTCCTGGATACGGCCGAGGGCGCACAGCTCATGACGCTGACCGGGCGCGACCGGATCTGGGCGATCGCGATGGAGGAATGGCGGATGAGCCCGGTGTTCGGATATGGCCCCGAACTGTGGGACACCGACTATCGCGCCAGTATCGGCATGCCCAACGCCACCAGCGGGCACAACCAGTTCATGGACGCCCTGGCCCGCTCCGGCAGCACCGGCGCGGCGGCCCTGGTGCTGTACGCCGTCGTGCTGCTGGTCCTTTCGGTGCGGTATGCCCGAACCACCGGTGGACTCAGCCTTGCCCTGTTCCTGGCCCTGGCGCTGCGCTCCGTCAGCGAAGTTCCGCTCCTGCTGCTGGGCTACGGCACGGAACTCTTCGGCCACCTGCTGTTGATCATCGCGCTGGCGTCCTCCGCCGCGGCCGGCACGCAAGCCGCGCCGGCGGCGCGAGCGCGCCCTGTCTACGGGGGAGTCGCGCCGTGAATTTTTCGGTCGTGATACCCCTGTTCAACAAGGCTCGCTTCATCGAGGTGGCCGTGCGGTCGGTGCTGGCGCAGACTTACCCGGCGTTCGAGATCATCGTGGTCGACGACGGCTCGACCGACGGCGGCGCCGAGGCGCTGGCAGGCATCCGGGATGAACGCCTGCGCATTGTCAGGCAAGCGAACGCCGGGGTTTCCGCCGCCCGCAATCGCGGCATCGAGGCGGCGTGCGGCGACTGGGTGGCGTTCCTGGACGCCGACGACTGGCATCACCCCGCATTTCTGGAGAACCTTGTCAAAGCGCACCATGCATGGCCGCAAGCCGACATACTCGCGAGCGGTTACCGCTCCATGCGCGATGCCGGCGGCAGGGAGCTCGACGCATGGCCGGTGGCCGACGCCTTCTGCGAAATCGAGTTGATCGACGACCTGCCCCTGCGCTGGACGAAGGGCGTTTCGTTTTGTGCCAGCTCGCTGGCCGTGCGTACGCAGCGGCTGCGGCGCATGCAGCCTTGTTTCGTGGAGGGAGAGTCGAGCGGGGAAGACCTCGATTTCTGGTTCCGCATCGCCGAACAGACTCCGATCGCACTGGTGCGCGCGCCGCTGGCCGCGTACCGGATCGGCCTGCCGGGCAGCCTTTCCGTCAGCCATTCCGCCAGCCGCTGCGTCAACCATTCCGACGGCTACCCGCCCTGGCTCGAGCGCATGCGGCAACGGGCCCTGAGCGGAGCGATGTCGGCGCGCCAGCGCAAGTCGGCGCTGTGGTATCTGGCCCAGCACGATGTCACGCTAGCGCGCGACCACCTGGCGGCCGGCCGGCGCTGGCAGGCGCTGCGCCATTTGCTGCGCGGCCGCCGCGCGGCCCTCGGCAGGCGCTGGCAGCTGACAGCCGCCATGGTGCTGTTCATGCCGGCCGGGCTGGCGGGGCGCTTTCACCGCTGGCGCATCCGCAACGCCGATACATTTTCCCAGGAGGGTACCGCGCCATGAGCACCGTGCCCCGCTCCAGCCCTGCCGCGCCGGCGCGCTGCCGCGTGACGATCGTCATCAAGTCCTTCAACGAAGGAGGGAACATCTGCGCGGCCATCGAGAGCAGCCTGGCCGCGGTTGCCGAAGTCGGCGGCGAAGTGGTGCTTGCCGATTCGTATTCCACCGACCGTACGGTGGAACTCGCGTTGAAGTACCCGATCCGGATCGTGCAGCTCGCGCATGCGAATGAGCGCTGCTGCGGGGCTGGGCCCCAGCTCGGCTACCAGCATTCGTTCGGCGACTACGTCTACATCCTCGATGGCGACATGCGCATGCTCCGCGGCTTTCTCGGCCTGGCCCTGGCTTTCCTCGCCCGGCACCCCGAAGCCGCGGGAGTCGGCGGCCGGCTGGTGGAGCTCAATCACAACAGCCTCGAGTACCGTGAGCGTGGCCTGCGGGCCGCGGCGCACATGGCGCCCGGCGAGGTGGACCGCCTCGACGGCGGCGGGCTCTACCGTCGCAGCGCCATCGAGGAAAGTGGCTATTTCTCCGACCGAAACCTGCACAGCTACGAAGAGTTCGAGCTGGCCGTGCGGCTGCGCGCGCTGGGCTGGAAACTTTGGCGCATTCCCGTCGAGTCCGCCACCCATTACGGCCATGAGGCGCCGCCCTACCAGTTGCTGATGCGCCGCTGGCGCACGGGCTACGTCTGCGGCCTGGGCGAGCTGATCCGGGCCAGCGCGAGCGGGCCGCACATGCGGCTGGTGTGGCGCGGCATGCGCGAGCTGCGGATTTATGCGGCCGTGCTGGTCTGGTGGCTGGTGCTGCTCTCGGCGGCGTTCTGGCCCATTTCGGCGGCCGGCCGCATCGCCGGCTTCGCCGCGCTGGCAAGCGCACCCGTGCTGCTGATGCTGTGGCGTAAACGCTCGCTCACCCGGGCCCTGTACGCGGTGGCCTCCTGGTGCTTTCACGCGGCCGGCCTGGTGCGCGGACTGCTGCACCCGCGCCGCGCGGCGCACGGCCCCATTGCCAGCCGGGTACTGCGGGAACCGCCGCAAGCGATGGAAACGCCCCACAAGCATTACGCATGAGACAGCCATTCTTCAGGCCCTGCTCTTTCAGGGGGACGCCACTCAAACACGAACATGCCGCAACCTCGCCCACCAAGTGAATCGTTGCCCGCCTCGGGTGCCGCCCGGCGGGGCCGGTACATCTACATCGCCGGTCCCTGGACACCGGTGGGGGGCGGCATGTTCAAGGTCGCCGATTACCTGATCCAATCGCAGGCGTCCGATACTCGCGCGCCGGCTGCGCAATTGAGGCCGCTGGACACGCGCGGCGGCGCCCATGCCGTCTTCTCCTTGTGGATTCTGCTCACGGCGCTGGCCAAACTCGTGGCGGGCCGCCTTCAAGGCAGGCTCGCGGGTGTCCACGTCAACATGGGCGAACGCCTGAGCCTGTTTCGCAAGGCTGCCGTCGTCGTCACATGCCGTGCCCTTGGCGTGCCGGTCGTGCTTCACCTGCACGCGCAGATGCGGCCCTTTTACCATCGGCTGCCATCGCCGCTGCGGCGCATGACCCGTTGGGTGTTCTCGCTTCCCGCGGGCGTGCTCGTGATCGGCGCGGGCGCGCGGCGCTTCGTGACACAGGAGCTTGGCGTGCCATCCGATCGTGTCGAGGTCGTCATCAACGGCGTGCCCGCTCCCACCCAGCCTCGGCGTGGCGCGCAGCCCGGCGGCATTCAGCGCGTGCTTTTCGTCGGCAGGCTGACCGAGGCCAAAGGCGTGCCGGACCTGCTGGCGGCACTGTCCCAGCCCGGTTTCGATGCCGGCCGGCTGGAGGTAACGCTGGCCGGCGATGGCGACATACCCGCCTACCAGGCACAGGCGCGGGCATTGGGCATCGACGGCTTCGTGCGTTTTGAAGGCTGGTGCGACCAGTCGAAAGTCTCGCGCCTCATGGGCGCATCCGACGTGCTGGTGCTGCCCTCCCACAGCGAAGTGCTGCCGCTCGTGATCCTGGAGGCGCTGGCCCACGGCATCGCGGTCGTCTGCACGCCGATCGGGGAAATTACCTCGGTGCTGGTCGACGGCGTCAATGCACGTTTTGTCGCCCCCGGCGACATCCACGAGATTGCGTCGGCCCTGCAGGAACTGCTGCGGCAGCCGCAGCTGATCGAGGCGCTGGGCCGCAACGGCCGCGCGCTGTACGAGCAGCAGTTTTCACTGCCGCGGTTTTGCGCCAACGTCGCGCGCATTCACCAGCGCCATTTCGGAGTGGCGGGCCAGCCTGTGCCGGCCGCTCCGCTGGCAGGGGAGACCGCACGATGATCGTCGACGCCGACACCATCGAGACGGGCGCCTGCCTGTGGGCCGACGTCTGCGTGGTCGGCGCCGGCCCGGCGGGCATATCCCTGGCGCTGGCCTTGTCGGGACAGGGTTTGAGGATCGTGCTGCTCGAATCCGGGAAACTGCGCGAGCACGCGCCAACCCAGGCGCTGTACGCGGGCGAGGTCGCCGACGAACGGCTGCACAGCCCGCTCGACAAGTACCGGCAGCGGTGCATGGGCGGCTCCACGGCCACCTGGGGCGGCCGATGTGTGCCGTTCGACCCGATTGATTTCGAGGCGCGCAGCCAGGTGGCGGACAGTGGCTGGCCATTGTCGTTCGAGGACCTGCGGCCTTTCTATCCGCAGGCGAACGCGCTGGCCGAAGCCGGGCGCTTCAGCTACGACGCGGCCGATGCCCTGGGCCCGGGTGCCCCGCCGATGATCCGCGGCTTCGACAGCGCGCTGGTGGGCACCAGCTCGCTCGAGCGCTTCTCCTGCCCCACGCATTTCGGCCGGCGCTACGCGCGGCGGCTGCAATTCGCCAGCGACGTGAACGTGCTGTTCGGCGCCAACTGCACGGCGCTGCGGCTCGACGCGGGCGGCAAGACGGTCGATGAGCTCGAAGTCAGGACCTTGGCGGGCCGGCGCTTCCGCGTGGCCGTGCGCACCGCCGTGCTGGCCATGGGCGGCCTGGAAACGGCACGCCTGCTGCTGGCATCGCGCGACGTCGCGCCGGCCGGCATCGGCAACCATTACGACGTCGTGGGCCGCTATTACATGTGCCACATCGCCGGCAGCGTGGGCACGCTCACCCTCAAGGGCCCCACGAGCGATGTGCGGCACGGCTACGAGGTCACGCCCGAAGGCGTCTATTGCCGCCGCCGGCTGGCCGTGGCGGCCCGCGAGCAGCAGCGCCGCGGGCTGGCCAACGCGGTGGCGCGGCTGCACTTTCCCCGCATCACCGACCCGGCGCACCGCAACGGCGTGCTGTCCTCGCTGTTCCTGGCGCGCCGCCTGATCAGCTACGAATACGGCAAGCGCCTCAACGACGCAACACCAGCCACGGCGTCCCTCTACGCCAGGCATTTGCTCAACGTCGTCACCGACCCCATCGACACGTCGGCGTTCCTCGTTCACTGGCTGGCACGGCGCACGTTGGCCCCACGCAAGTTTCCCTCGATCATCCTGCGCAACCGCACCAACCAATTCAGCCTGGAGGTGCATGGCGAACACATGCCACGCCGGGATAGCCGGGTGACGCTGACCAGCAAGGTCGACGCGTTGGGCATGCCGCAGTTGCGTGTGGATTGGCGTTACAGCCGCGATGACATCGAGTCGATCGGGCGCACGCTCGATCTCATGGCCCAGGAATTCGAGCGCAGCGGCGCCGGCCGCTTCGCGTACGACCGGGACACGCTGGAAGAGGACCTACTGCGCTTCGGCGCTTACGGGGGCCACCACATCGGCACGGCACGCATGGGATCCGACGTGCGCAAGAGCGTGGTCAATTCCAATTGCCGCGTGCACTCGGTGGGCAACCTGTACGTGGCGGGAAGCGCCGTGTTCCCCACGTCGAGCCAGGCCAATCCGACATTGACGCTCATCGCGCTGTCGCTGCGGCTGGGCCGCCATCTGGCCAGGCGGCTTGCGCCTCGGGCGGTGGCGCATGTCGACGTCGCGCCGGCCCGTCCCAGCACCGTCGCGGAGGACGCGACCATTCCTGAGCTCACGTTGCCATGAAAGTCCTGGTCCTGGGCGGCTCCGGCTACATCGGCGCGCGGCTGTGCGCCAAGCTAGCGAACAGCGGCTGGGCCACGCCCGTGAGCGCTTCTTCCAGACGCCTCGCGCCGGGTGTCAGGAGCGTGCGGGCGGACACGACCGACCCCGCCTCGGTAGCCCAGGCGCTGCAGGGCATGGACGCGGTAGTCAATTGCGTCGCGGGCAGCGCTCGCGCCATCGCGGAAGGCGCCA
>DATMBW010000514.1:0-2024 GCA_035559095.1 Ramlibacter sp. | reverse complement strand
TCAGGTACGCGTACGCCTGATGGTGCGAGCGGCCGACGCGGCCGCGCAGCTGGTGCAGCTGGGCCAGCCCGAACTTGTCGGCACGGCTGATGACGATGGTGTTCGCGGTGGGCACGTCGATGCCGGTTTCGATGATGGTGGAGCACAGCAGCAGGTTGTGGCGCTGGCCCACGAAATCGCGCATCACGCGTTCCAGCTCGCGCTCGCGCATCTGGCCGTGGGCCACCGCGATGCGCGCCTCGGGCAGCAGCTGCTCCAGCCGCTCGCGCCGGTTCTGGATGGTCTCCACCTCGTTGTGCAGGAAGTAGATCTGTCCGCCCCGCTTCAACTCGCGCAGCACGGCCTCGCGGATCACGCCGCTGCCCTCGTTGCGAACGAAGGTCTTGATCGCCAGCCGTCGCTGCGGCGCGGTCGCGATCACCGACAGGTCGCGCAGGCCTTCCAGCGCCATGCCGAGCGTGCGCGGAATCGGCGTGGCCGTCAGCGTGAGCACGTCGACTTCGGCGCGCATGGCCTTCATGGCTTCCTTGTGGCGCACGCCGAAGCGGTGCTCCTCGTCGATGATCAGCAGGCCCAGGTTCTTGAAGCGCGTCGCCTCGCTCAACAGCTTGTGGGTGCCCACGACGATGTCGACGCCGCCATCGGCCAGCCCCTTGAGCGACGCGGAAACTTCCTTGCCCGAGCGGAAGCGCGACACCTCCGCCACTTTGACCGGCCATTTCGCGAACCGGTCGACCAGCGTCTGGTAGTGCTGCTCGGCCAGCAGCGTGGTCGGCGCCAGGAAGGCCACCTGCTTGCCGCCGGTCACCGCGATGAAGGCGGCGCGCAGGGCGACCTCGGTCTTGCCGAAGCCCACGTCGCCGCACACGAGCCGGTCCATCGGTTTCGGCGACACCATGTCTTGCATCACCGCGTGGATGGCCGCGTTCTGGTCGGCCGTTTCCTCGAAGCCGAAATCGTTGGCGAACGCTTCGTAGTCCTGGGCCGAGAAGCGGAAGGCGTGGCCCTCGCGGGCGGCGCGGCGGGCGTAGATGTTGAGCAGCTCCGCCGCCGTGTCACGCACCTGTTCGGCGGCCTTGCGCCTGGCTTTTTCCCATTGCCCCGAGCCGAGCTTGTGCAATGGCGCCTCGTCCGCCGAGACACCGGTGTAGCGGCTGATCTGGTGCAGCTGGCTGACGGGCACATAGAGGGTGGCCTTGTCGGCATATTCCAGGTGCAGGAATTCCTGGACCGCGGGCGAGCCGTCGTCGTTCGCGCCCTGGCCCAGGTCCAGGTTCACCAGGCCCCGGTAGCGCCCGATGCCATGCTGCGTGTGGACCACCGGGTCGCCCACGTTCAGCTCCGAAAGATCCTTGATCAGCGCTTCGACATCGCTGACCTGCTCCTGCTTCTTGCGGCGGCGCGTGGTGGGGCCGGCCGCGAACAGTTCGGTTTCTGTGACGAGATCCAGGCCTTCCTCGAGCCAGCTGAATCCCGTGTTCAGCGGCGCGGTGGCGATGCCCAGCTTTTCCTCGCTGGCGCGGAATTCCTCCAGCGAATCGAACGCTGGTGGCGCCAGGTGGCTGGCGCGCAGGAAGTCCAGCAGGCTCTCGCGCCGGCCGTCGCTTTCGGCCAGGATCAGGGCACGGTGCTGGGTGTTGCGAAGGTGGTCCTTGAACTTCGCCAGCGGCTCCTCGGCACCGCGCACGACGGCCATCGGCGGGAGGGATTCGAATTCGGCGAATGCACTTGTTTCTGGTGTTGTCATTGCGGGCTTGACCCGCAATCCATGGTCCGTCGTCTCGTCAGGCACCGATGGATCCCGGGTTCCCGGATCAGGTCCGGGACCGGCTCTGCCCGGCATGACAACTCCCTTCACCGCCAGCTGTGCATGCTCGTTCGCGCGCGCATAGAACTGCTCCGCCGTCAGAAACAAGGCCTCCGGCGGCAGCGCGGGCCGCTCGGGGTCGCCTCGCACCAGCCGGTAGCGGTCCCGCGTGTCCTGCCAGAACTGCTGGAACGCCCGCTCCAGGTCGCCGTGCAGC
>DATMBW010000513.1:0-5123 GCA_035559095.1 Ramlibacter sp. | reverse complement strand
AAGGGCGATTTCGGCCTGCGCCCCGACGGCGTGGCGCTCACCCGGTCCGAGCCGCGCTTCACGTATTCGACGATCGGCCTTTATCGCAAGCAACTGTTCGCGAGCCTGCCGGCGGGCAACCCGCAGGGTCTCAAAGCCCCGCTGGCCCCGTTGCTGCGCGCGGCGATGGACAATGAGCAGGTAACCGCCGAGATCTACACCGGGCCCTGGACCGACGTGGGAACGCCCGAGCGGCTGGACCAACTGAACGCACGATGAACCACACGATCTATGCCGGGCGCCGCGCCCGGGTCGCGGCCCAGATGGGCGAGGGCGGGATCGCCGTCATTCCCACCGCGCCGGAGCAGGTGCGCAACCGCGACAGCGACTTTCCGTACCGGCACGACAGCTATTTCTACTATCTCACCGGCTTCACCGAGCCCAACGCCTGGCTGGTGATCACCGGCGACGGCAAGAGCACGCTGTTTTGCGCGCCCAAGGACCTGGAACGCGAAATCTGGGACGGCTACCGTCTGGGCCCGGGCGCGGCGCCCGCGGCGCTGGGGGTCGACGCGGCGCATTCCTTCGCCGAGCTGGATGCGCATCTGCCCAAGCTGCTGGAAAACCGCGAAGCGGTCTGGTTCCCGTTCGCGATCCATGAAGGCCTGGAGTCGCGCGTGGGAGGCTGGCTCAACCAGGTGCGCGCGCGCGTGCGCTACGGCGCCCTGTGCCCCGAGCAGCAGCGCGACCTGTGCGCGGTCCTCGACGAGATGCGCCTGGTCAAGGATGCGAGCGAGCAGGACATCATGCGCCGGGCGGCGCAGATCAGCGCCCGCGGCCATGTGCGCGCCATGAAGCTTGCCGCGCGCATGCTGCGCGAGGGCAAGGACGTGCGCGAGTACCACCTGGACGCCGAGCTGCTGCACGAATTCCGCGCCGGCGGCTCACAGTTTTCCGCCTACAGCTCCATCGTGGCGGCCGGCGCCAACGCCTGTGTTCTGCATTACCGCTCCGACGCGGCGCCCCTGCGCGACGGCGAGCTGGTCCTGATCGACGCGGGCTGCGAACTGGACAGCTATGCCAGCGACATCACCCGCACCTTCCCGGCGAACGGCAAGTTCAGCGGACCCCAACGCGCGCTGTACGAGCTGGTGCTGGCCTCGCAGGATGCCGCGGTCGCGGCGACCCGGGCCGGCGCGCGCTTCACCGATCCGCACGATGCCACCGTCAAGGTGCTGGCCCAGGGCATGCTCGATGTCGGCCTGCTGGACAGGAACCAGGTGGGAAGCGTGGACGACGTGATCGAAAAGCGCGCCTATTTCCAGTTCTACATGCACCGCACCGGCCATTGGCTCGGCATGGACGTGCACGATTGCGGCAGCTATGTGGAACCGTCGCAGGTGGGCGAGGTGAGCGAACGCAAGGACCCGCTGTCGGGCGAGGTCATCAAGAACCGGCCCAGCCGCATCCTCAAACCCGGCATGGTGCTCACGGTGGAGCCGGGCATTTACGTGCGGCCCGCCGAGGGCGTGCCCGAGCAGTTCCACCACATCGGGATTCGCATCGAGGACGACGCGATCGTGACCGAATCCGGCTGCGAGCTGATCACCCGGGGCGTGCCGGTCAAGCCCGACGAGATCGAGGCGCTGATGCGCGCCTGAACCGGAGAGGCAGCGCGGGTAGCGCTCCAAGATCTTGTGCGATGGCACGGAATCGCCGCCTTCACGCACACGCGGGCTCACGCGTTGCAGCAGGCGCAGGAGCCATTCGGTCAAACGCGAAGATCCAGGCCTGCCCGGTGCCCCGCGGTGAAGGCTTCCTCGAAGATCGAATAGCCGGCCCAGTCGCTGTGTGCGAACGCGAGTCTTGCCGTTTGCGGCACGCCCAGGGCCATCTGCGCCAGCGCCCCCGGCACGGGAACGGCCATGGCATGGCCGTAGCGCGCCACGTCGATGTGCACCAGCCTGGACGCCAGGTCGGGATGCGCTGGCGAGAGTTCCGCCACGACTTGATCGCGCCACTCGCGCCACGTGCGCACCAGCAACCCGGGCCGCGCCTGTTCGCCCGGCGCGCAGTACCACGTGAGAACCGTGGCGCCCGGGCGCGGGTCCAGGCTCTGGTGCATGGCATCCACATAGCCCAGGCCCGGCGCGCCATACAGGACGTTGTCCCACGCGGGTGCGGCTCCGCCGCGGTCGTCCAGGGGTTCGCTCAACCGCAGGTTGGCGACCACCCAGGGCGCGTAACGGATGCGGCGCGCGCGCTCTTGCAGGAACGCCGGCGCGCCTTCCACGACGCGAGCGGCCGCCAGCAGCGGCAGCGCGACGATGCACTGCTGGGCCTGCCAGCGCTCCACGCTTTGCGAGGCGACGTTCCATGCATCGACTTCGACGCCTCGGCGCACCGGCGCGATACGCAACACGACGCGCCCCAGCCGCAAGCGCTCTCCCAGGCCCGCGGCGAGCCGGTGTGTGAGCCAGCCATTGCCTTCGGGCCAGGTCAGCACCGCGTCGCGGTCGGCCGATTGAGCGCCGGGCGGCTGGAACCCGTGGCGGCTGGCGAAGTAGTGGATGCCGGCCCACGCCGATACCGTGCCGATCCCCGCGCCATAGTCGTCGCGGCAACAGTAATCCAGGTACCAGCGCAGGTGCGCATCGGCCAGCCCCTCGCGGTCGAGCCAGTTCGCGAACGTCGTCGCATCCAGTTCGCGGTGGCTGGCCGGTGGCGTCCTGGCGGCCGGTATCGTGAAACGCGCCCGTCGTCCCGCCTGTTCGGCCAGGGCGGCGAAACGGCGGTACTGCGCCAGCGTCGCCTCGCCCACCCCGCGCAGCGGGAGCAATCCCTCCTGCCACTCGCCTTTGAAGTAAAGGCGCTCCTGCGGCGCGTGGCACAGATGCCGCTCGTCGTACACCCAGCGGCCCGCAACGCGCTGCCGCAAGCCCAGCTCCTCGAGGAGATCCTGTACTTCGCGCGCATCGTCGCCCGGCACGGGCAGGTAGTGCGCCGCCAGCGGACAGGCAATGCCGGCCACCTCGCCGCCGCGGCTGTTGCCGCCGGCCGCATCCTCGAGTTCGAGCAGGGCGAAATCCTCGATGCCTCGCTGCCGCAAGGCCCGGGTTGCCGCGAGCCCGGCCACGCCTGCGCCCGCGACCAGGACCCGAACGCGGCGCGCCGGCGCGGCCGCCGCCGGCGCGGGCGGCCCGCGCAACAGGTGCCCGCGCTCGGCGCTGGCGCCGCGCAGGCTGCCCGAGGCGGGCACCGGCTCGCCGCAGCCCAGCAACGGCAGGACGGCGCTGCCCAGCATTGCGCGCCGCGAGATCACTCCTGGACTTTGCCCCATTCGCGCTCGTAGGTCGTGACCAGCACCTGGTTGGATAGACGGTTCACTTCGGCGGGCACTCGCGCCATGTCGCGCGGAAACTCGAACAACTGCGCCAGGCTTTCGCGCGTGAGGAACTTCAGTCCCGGCGGCAACTCCTGGGGCTGGCGATACGGCCTGCGCCCGGCGATCACGAAGCCCCATTCGCCGAAGCTGGGCACGTGGGCGTGATAAGGCGCGGTCTTCAGCCCCACCGCTTCCAGCGTCGTCACCACGGTCCAGAAGCTCTGGCGGGCCACCAGCGGCGAAGTCGTCTGGATGGCCGCATAGCCGCTGGCCGCCAGCCGCGTCTCCAGCAGCGCATAGAACGAGCTGGTGTAGAGCTTGCCGATCGAAAAGTTGGTGGGGTCGGGGAAGTCCACGATGATCACGTCGAACAGCTCGCCGGTCTGTTGCAGCCAGCCGAACGCGTCGGCGTTGACGATCTTCAGTTTGGGCGACGAGAGGGCTTGCCCGTTGAGCTGCGCCAGCGTCTGGTGCGTGGAGAACAGGCGTGTCATGTTCGGGTCGAGTTCGACCAGGGTGACGCTTTCCACGCCGGGATGGCGCAGCACCTCGCGCACCGCCATGCCATCGCCGCCGCCCAGCACGGCCACTTTGCGCGGCGCGCCGTGCGCGGCCATCGCGGGGTGGACCAGGGCCTCGTGGTAGCGGTACTCGTCGCGCTGCGCGAACTGCAGGTTGCCGTTCAGGAACAGCCGGTGGCCGGCGTGCCCGTTGGTGACGACGATGCGCTGGTACGGCGAGCTCGCGGCGAAGACGACGGGGTCCTGGTAGAACCTGTCTTCGGCCAGCGTGGTGATCAGGTGCGCGCCGGCGAACGCCCCGGACAGCAGTCCGAGCGTGGCCAGGCACGCGGCCGCATGGGCGCGCAGGCGTCGCAGCTCATGGCGAAACAGCCACAACGCCCACAGCGCCACCGACGCGTTCATCAGGCCGAACAACAGGCCGGTGCGGACGAGCCCGAGCTGCGGCACCAGCAGCAGGGGAAACGCGACCGACACGGCGAGCGCGCCCAGGTAGTCGAAGGTCAGGACCTGCGACACCAGCTCGCGCAGCGCGATGTTGCGCTTGAGGATGCGCATCACCAGCGGGATTTCCAGCCCGACCAGCATGCCCACCAGCAACACCAGCGCGTACAGCAACGCGCGGAACGCGCCCGGCAGGTAGGCGTTGGCGATGAACAGCAGCGCCGGCATGGCGCCCCCGACCAGCGCCACCAGCAGCTCGATGCGCAGGAAGTGCGCCGGCAGCTGCCGCTCGAAAAAGCGCGACAGCCACGAGCCGACCCCCATGGCGAACAGGTAGGTGCCGATCACCGTGGAAAACTGCAGCACCGAGTCGCCCAACACATACGACGCCAGCGCGCCCGCGGCGAGCTCATACACCAGCCCACAAGCGGCAACGACAAAAACCGAGGCGAGCAGCGCCACTTCGACGGGGCGGGGCGTGTGGGTTGCGGGCGTCATGTCCGCGCGAACAGGGGGCGACCGCAGGCCGCTTCGGGGGGGAGTCATTTCTAGGGCCTGTTCACGCTATTTTTGCCGGTGCGAGTGGGGTGAGAACCGCGCCAATCAAGGCGCGGGACGACGGCAAGGTTGGTCGCCTTGCCTAGGAGCGTAACGAAAATAGCGTGAACAGGCCCTACCCGTGCACGGCCGCCGCCACGATGATGGAAATACCCAGCGCCACCGCACCCACCACGATGCCCAGCGCGACGTTGTGCTTTTCCACGAGTTCTTCCCACAGGTTGTAGGGCGTCAAC
>DATMBW010000512.1:0-3457 GCA_035559095.1 Ramlibacter sp. | reverse complement strand
CAGCTGGATGCCGGTCGCCTTGCTCACGAAGGGCACGGTGCGCGAGGCGCGGGGGTTGACCTCCAGGACGTAGATCACGTCCTTGCCGTCCTTTTCCTGGATCGCGAACTGCACGTTCATGAGGCCGATGACGCTCAGCGCCTTCGCCATCGCCGCGGTCTGGCGCTTCATCTCCTCCACCGTCTGGCCGGACAGCGAATAAGGCGGCAGCGAGCAGGCGGAGTCGCCCGAATGCACGCCGGCCTGCTCGATGTGTTCCATGACGCCGCCGATGAAAGTGTGATTGCCGTCCGACAGGCAGTCCACGTCGCACTCGATCGCGTCGTTCAGGAACCGGTCCAGCAGCACCGGCGAGTCGTGCGACACCTTTACCGCTTCGCGCATGTAGCGCTCCAGGTCGCGCTGCTCGTGCACGATTTCCATCGCGCGCCCGCCCAGCACATAGCTGGGCCGCACCACCAGCGGATAGCCGAGCGCGGCCGCCTTTTCCAGCGCTTCGGCTTCGGTGCGGGCCGTGGCATTGGGCGGCTGGAGCAGCTTCAGTTCGTGCAACAGCTGCTGGAAGCGCTCGCGGTCTTCGGCGGCATCGATCATGTCGGGCGACGTGCCGATGATCGGCACGCCCTCGGCCTCCAGGCCCAGCGCCAGCTTCAAGGGCGTCTGGCCGCCGTACTGCACGATCACGCCCAGGGGCTTTTCCTTGTCCACGATCTCCAGCACGTCTTCCAGCGTCAAGGGCTCGAAGTACAGGCGATCGGAGGTGTCGTAGTCCGTCGACACGGTCTCCGGATTGCAGTTGACCATGATGGTCTCGTAGCCGTCCTCGCGCATCGCCAGCGCGGCATGCACGCAGCAGTAGTCGAATTCGATGCCCTGGCCGATCCGGTTGGGACCCCCGCCCAGCACCATGATCTTCCTGCGGCCGGTCGGCTCTGCCTCGCACTCGTCCTCGTAGGTGGAGTACATATAGGCGGTCTTGGTCGCGAACTCGGCGGCGCAGGTGTCGACGCGCTTGTAGACCGGACGCACACCGAGCGCGCGGCGACGATCGCGGAAGACCTTGTCGGTGGTCTTGAGCTGCCGGGCCAGGCGCCGGTCGGAAAAGCCCTTGCGCTTGAGCATGCGCAGCGTCGGCGCGTCGATCTGGTCCAGCGTCATCGTTTCCAGCTCGAGCTCGATCTTCACGATTTCCTCGATCTGCACGAGGAACCACTTGTCGATCTTCGTGAGTTCATGGGCCTCGTCGACGCTCATCCCCTGGGCGAACGCATCGCCGACATACCAGATGCGTTCGGGGCCGGGCTCCCCGAGTTCCTTCTTCAGCACTTCGCGGTCCTGCGTCTTCTCGTTCATGCCGTCGACGCCGACCTCCAGGCTGCGCAGCCCTTTCTGGAACGATTCCTGGAACGTGCGGCCGATGGCCATGACTTCGCCCACCGACTTCATCTGCGTCGTCAGGTGCGAGTCCGCCTGCGGAAACTTCTCGAAAGCAAAGCGCGGGATCTTGGTGACCACGTAGTCGATGCTCGGCTCGAAGCTGGCGGGCGTGGCGCCGCCGGTGATCTCGTTGCGCAGCTCGTCCAGCGTGTAACCGACGGCCAGCTTGGCCGCGACCTTGGCGATCGGAAAACCGGTGGCCTTGGAGGCGAGCGCGGAAGACCGCGACACCCGCGGGTTCATCTCGATCACGATCATCCGCCCGTCCTTGGGGTTGATCGCGAACTGCACGTTGGAGCCGCCCGTATCCACGCCGATCTCGCGCAGCACCGCGATGGATGCGTTGCGCATGATCTGGTATTCCTTGTCGGTCAGCGTCTGCGCCGGCGCCACGGTGATCGAGTCGCCGGTGTGCACGCCCATCGGGTCCAGGTTCTCGATCGAGCAGATGATGATGCAGTTGTCGGCCTTGTCGCGCACCACCTCCATCTCGAACTCTTTCCAGCCGACCAGGGACTCCTCGATCAGCAGCTCGCTGGTGGGCGAGGCCTCGAGGCCGCGCTTGCAGATCACCTCGAACTCTTCCGAGTTGTAGGCGATGCCCCCGCCGGTGCCGCCCAGCGTGAAGCTCGGCCGGATGACGGCGGGAAAGCCCAGCGCCTTTTGCACCGCCCAGGCTTCTTCCATCGAGTGGGCGATGCCCGATCGCGCCGAGCCCAGCCCGATGCGGGTCATCGCCTCCTTGAACTTCTGCCGGTCTTCGGCCTTGTCGATGGCCTGCGGAGTGGCGCCGATCAGTTCGACCCCGTACCTGGCCAGCACGCCCTGGTGCCAGAGATCCAGGGCGCAGTTGAGCGCGGTCTGCCCGCCCATGGTCGGCAGGATCGCATCCGGCCTCTCCCTGGCGATGATCCGTTCGACGGTCTGCCAGGTGATGGGCTCGATGTAGGTGACGTCGGCTGTCGCCGGGTCGGTCATGATCGTGGCCGGATTGCTGTTGATCAGGATGACCTTGTAGCCTTCCTCGCGCAGCGCGTTGCAGGCTTGCACGCCCGAGTAGTCGAACTCGCAGGCCTGGCCGATGATGATCGGCCCGGCGCCGATGATCAGGATGCTCTTGATGTCTGTGCGCTTGGGCATTTACTTCTTGTCTCCGGCGGCTTGGTCCATGAGGCCCACGAACCGGTCGAACAGGTAACCGATGTCGTGGGGTCCGGGCGACGCTTCCGGGTGGCCCTGGAAGCAGAACGCCGGCCTGTCGGTGCGGGCCAGTCCCTGCAAGGTGCCGTCGAACAGGCTCACGTGCGTGGCGCGCAGGTTGGCCGGCAGCGTCTTCTCGTCGACGGCGAAGCCGTGGTTCTGGCTCGTGATGCTCACGCGGCCGCTGTCCAGGTCCTTCACGGGGTGGTTGGCGCCGTGGTGGCCGAACTTCATCTTGAAGGTGCTGGCGCCGGAAGCCAGCGCCATGATCTGGTGGCCCAGGCAGATGCCGAACGTCGGGTAGCCCGATTCGATCAGGTCGCGCGTGGCGGCGATCGCGTAGTCGCACGGCTGCGGATCGCCGGGACCGTTGGACAGGAACACGCCATGGGGCCCGAGCTTTTTCACGTCGGAAGCGGATGTCCTGGCCGGCACCACCGTCACCTGGCAGCCGCGCTCGGCGAGCATGCGCAGGATGTTCTTCTTGACGCCGAAGTCGAACGCGACCACGTGGTACTTGCGCATCTTCTGCTCGCCATAGCCCGAACCCAGGCGCCATTCGCCCTGGGTCCAGCTGTAAGGCTGGCCGACCGACACCACCTTCGCCAGGTCCAGGCCGCTCATGGAGGGGGCGGTCTTCGCCGCGGCCACCGCCTTGTCGATCAGCGCGGGGGTGACTTCCTCGCCGGCGGGCAAACCGATGATGCAGCCGTTCTGCGCGCCCTTGCTGCGCAGCAGGCGCGTGAGCTTGCGGGTATCGATGTCCGCGATCGCCACCGTATTCTGGGCGCGCAGGTAGTCGGGCAGGGTCTGGCTGGTG
>DATMBW010000511.1:0-15880 GCA_035559095.1 Ramlibacter sp. | reverse complement strand
GACATCGCAGCCACGAAGGCGCGCGAGTGGTTCGACACGCAAGGCCTGGACATGCTGATCGGCGGAACCAACTCCGGCACCAGCCTGGCCATGTCCAAGGTGGCAGCCGATAAAAAGAAGCCGTTCCTCGTCGTCGGCGCGGCCAGTTCCGCGCTCACCAACGAGCAATGCTCGCCGTACACGGTGCATTGGGTCTACGACACCGTGGCGCTGGCCAAGGGGACCGGCAACGCCATGGTCAAGCAGGGCGGCAAGAGCTGGTACTTCCTCACCGCGGACTACGCGTTCGGCCACCAGCTGCAGACGGACACCGCCAAGGTCGTCGAGGCTGCCGGCGGGAAGGTGGTCGGTTCGGTGCGCGCTCCGCTGAACGCCAGCGATTTTTCGTCGTTCCTGCTGCAGGCCCAGACCAGCAAAGCGCAAATCCTCGGTCTGGCCAATGCCGGCGGCGATACGATCAACTCCATCAAGGCGGCGAACGAATTCGGTATCACCAAGTCCATGAAGCTGGTCGGCTTGCTCGTGTTCATCAACGACATCCATGCGGTCGGCTTGAAGGCAGCGCAAGGCATGTACATCACCGACAGCTGGTACTGGAACCAGAACGCCGAAACGCGCGCCTGGTCACGCAGGTTCTTCGACAAGCTGAAGCGCATGCCCTCATCCCTTCAGGCGGGCGACTACTCCGCCACCCTGAACTACCTGAACGCGGTAAAGGCGACCGGCACCGATGACGCTGACAAAGTCCTGGCCCATATGCGCAAGACCAAGATCAACGACGTGTTCGCCAAGGACGGATTCATCCGCGGCGATGGCCGCATGGTGCATGACATGTACCTCATGCAGGTGAAGTCGCCGGACAAGTCCACCGAGCCCTGGGACTACGTGAACGTAGTTCAGGTGTTCAAGGGCGAAGAGGCCTGGACCACCAAGGCCGAGAGCAAGTGCGCGCTCTGGAAGTCACCCAACTAATCTGAAGGAGCCGGCCTCCCCGAGGCCGGCTTGTCTTGCGCGATGACTGAAATATTCGGCATCCCCGTGCAGGCCTTCCTGGGCCAGCTCATGCTCGGCCTGGTCAATGGCGCGTTCTACGCGATGCTCAGTCTCGGGCTTGCAGTGATCTTCGGGCTCCTGGACATCGTGAACTTCGCGCACGGCGCGCTCTACATGGTCGGCGCGTTCGCCGCTTACATCATGCTGGAGAAATGGGGGGTGAATTACTGGGCCGCTCTCGTGCTGGCACCCCTGGTCGTCGGCGCCTTGGGGGTTGTCATCGAGCGAACGTTCCTGAAGCGCCTGTACGGCCTCGATCCGCTCTATGGCTTGCTGCTGACCTTCGGCCTGTCGCTGATCCTGGAGGGGATCTTCCGCGACCAGTACGGCGTGTCGGGCCAGTCGTATCCGGTGCCGGAGGCGCTTTCGGGCGCCACCAATTTGGGCTTCATGGTGCTGCCCAATTACCGCGCCTGGGTCGTGCTGGCCTCCGTCACCGTGTGCCTGGGCACCTGGTTCCTGATCGAGCGCACGCGCCTGGGCGCCTACCTGCGGGCCGGCACCGAGAACGCCAAGCTGGTGCAGGCGTTCGGCGTCAATGTCCCGCTGATGGTGATGCTCACCTACGGGGCCGGCGCGGCGTTGGCGGCCCTGGCCGGCGTTCTGGCCGCTCCGGTCATCCAGGTGACTCCCCTCATGGGCAGCAACCTCATCATCGTGGTCTTCGCCGTCGTCGTGATCGGCGGGATGGGCTCGATCCTCGGCTCCGTGGTGACCGGATTGGGACTCGGTGTGGTCGAGGGCCTGACCCGCGTCTTCTATCCCGAGGCCTCCAATGTGGTCGTGTTCGTCATCATGGTGATCGTGCTGATGGTGCGGCCGGCCGGTTTGTTCGGCAAGGAGGCCTGAGGTGTCGTCCCAGCCCACACCCGCCAGGGAAACGCCGGCCGCCGATACGCAGGGCACCGCTCGCGGTGACTCCGGCGCGATGAGCCGCGCCATCCGCCTGACGTATTTCGCGCTGCTCGCGCTCGCGCTGGTGGCGCCTCTGGTCGGGCTGTACCCCGTCTTCGTGATGAAGCTCCTGTGCTTCGCCCTGTTCGCCTGCGCATTCAACCTGCTGCTGGGGTTCACCGGCCTGCTTTCGTTCGGGCACGCGGCTTTCTTCGGATCAGCGGCGTACGTGACGGGCTGGTTTATCAAGACAATGGCCTTGACCCCCGAGCTCGGCATCGCCGCCGGCGTGCTGGCGGCCGCGCTGCTGGGCCTGGTGTTCGGCGTGGTCGCCATTCGCCGCCAGGGCATCTACTTCGCGATGGTGACGCTGGCGCTGGCGCAGATGGTCTTCTTCGTATGCCTGCAGGTGCCGTACACGGGCGGCGAAGACGGGCTTCAGGGCGTGCCGCGGGGCAAACTGTTGGGTGTGCTGCCGCTGGCCTCCGACACGACCATGTACTACGTCGTGCTGGCAGTCTTCGTGGGGTGTTTCCTCGGGATTCTGCGCATCGTCACCTCGCCGTTCGGCCAGGTGCTCAAGATGATCCGCGAAAACGAGCCGCGCGCCGTTTCGCTGGGCTACGAGGTGGATCGCTACAAACTGCTCGCCTTCGTGCTGTCCGCCGCCCTGGCGGGCCTGGCCGGGTCCCTGAAGACCGTCGTGATGGGCTTTGCCTCTCTGACTGACGTGCATTGGTCGATGTCCGGTGAGGTCATCCTGATGAGCCTGCTGGGCGGCGTGGGCACCTTCTTCGGGCCGGTGTTCGGCGCCGGCATCGTGGTCGCGCTGCAGGACACACTGGCCGACAAGGTCGGCGCCTGGGTCAACGTGATCATCGGCGCCATTTTCGTGGTGTGCGTGCTTGCCTTCCGCAAGGGCGTCGTCGGTGAACTCCTCGCCTTCCTGGAGCGGCGCCGGGCCCGCCCCTGACGTTCAGTCCCCCCCGCCGCGCCAGACGGCGGCCAGCGCCTTGGCCTTTTGCCAGGTAGTGAGCCGCTCGTCGGACAGGGCATCCAGAAAATCGGAGAGGCCCTTGGACTTGCCCATGGTGTAGAAGGTCAGGACGATGGTGGGAACGAACACCGCCACAAAATAAAGGATCTTGCGCGTCGGCGATGCATCGGCCTCGGCAATGAGATTCATGCCCAGGAAGCCGGTGGTCACGGTGCCGATCAGCCCGAAGATCGTCACCACGGTCAGCCGTACGATCGTATTGGCCTGGCGGCGCAGGCTGTCGGCGTCCAGGTAGCTGCTCATGTCCGCGATGCGATCCTTCACTTCAGCATAGAGCGCATCGATTTCCAGGTGCCGCGCGCACAGGTGCCACAGCGCCTTCACTTGCGCCTGATCCGAAATCTCGTGAAACCAGTAGCGGTGCGTAAAGCGCAGGAACCCCTCGAAGCTTGCGCGTATAGCCCGCTTGAAACGGCGCACGCTGGCGGGGTTGCCGAGGTCCAGCGACTGCAAAGCTTCGACCAGCCGGTCGGAGAACATCAGAAGAGCCGCCTTCTGAAAGTGCGCGATCAGAAACAGCAGGAAGTGCTCGTGCCGGAACTGCGCCAGCACCCCGCGGTCTCGACAGCCGAAGAACTGCGAAGCGGCGTCGCCGATGACCAGGAGCGAATGGCCGCTGCAGAGATAGCGCGTGTTCGGCGCCGGCCCGACCTCTGCCCAGAACCGGTCGTAGCAGAAGCGCTGCTCGAAATCCTGCAAATACTGTTCAGCGTATGGTAGAGCAGCGCCGGTTTCGGACTCGCCCGCGCCGGTCACCAGGGCCAGCCGGGCGAAGTCGGCACGGCTTAGCCCGCGTGGATTATCCAGCGCGAGATAGCCCATCAGCGGCATGCGGTAGTACTCGATTTGCCGGTAGCGCAGAGGTCCTGCATCGCTCGAGCGGTCGCTCACCAAAGGCTGAAGCATGAAGGCCCAGTGAGCCGAAATTCGCGGGGCCCGGTGTTCGCAGACGTGCGCCAGGAACAGTTCGCGCCGCTGCGCATCGGAGCGCGCCAGAACCTGCCCATCCGCGGCCAGCCATTCCGCGCTCGCCATGCAGTGCTGGGCCTGTCCATCGTCGTCCCAGCCACCTGGATAGGCGCGGCCGAACCGGTACAGCAGTTCCTGCGCCTGGCGCAGCGAGAGGTTGTCGGCGCTGACCTCCAGGTTCA
This sequence comes from Ramlibacter sp., assembly GCA_035559095.1. Taxonomy (GTDB): domain Bacteria; phylum Pseudomonadota; class Gammaproteobacteria; order Burkholderiales; family Burkholderiaceae_C; genus Ramlibacter. Next base: position 11,725 of record DATMBW010000511.1, on the reverse strand, counting down.
GCAGGACCAGATCGACGTCGAAGAAAAAATACAGGTCGGCATGCACAATGTCCAGGGTCAGCGGTACGTCCATCGGGCGGGCCGCCACGCGGACCCGGGCGATATCGCTGCGCCGGAACACGCGCATGGGCGAGCTATTGGCCCGATCGCCGGCTTCCCACCCGGATCTTCCTTCGCCGTACAGGAAGCGCTGGACATAGGGCAGGAACGCCGTGAACTCATGGTAGTGCCGCTCGTGGAAGTTCTCGGGGTTGCCGGTATATGTGTACTCGTCCTCGACTTCGCGCCAGGGGGAGTTGTCGCCCATGTCGCGCAGGACTTCCCAGGGCGCCTTGCGACTGCCCGCCACCGGCACCAGCCGCAGGGGCCACAGGAGCACCTGCCTCAGATGCCGTACGGCGGGCGCCGGACCGGATTGCGCGTTCAAGGTCATCCGTTCCAGTTCCATGTTGTTCACCGCGCATGCTAGACCCGCTGCGCGCGTCTGGCCAGTGTGTCATCCAGGTGATTGGCCGCCGGGCCGCCTGGCGCTACCCTGTGCGATTCGAACAAGGAATCGCCATGAACGAACTGTTTTCCCTGCAGGGCCGCGTGGCCCTGGTCACCGGCGGCTCGCGGGGCATCGGCCGCATGATCGCCAAGGGTTTCCTCACCCAGGGGGCGCGCGTCTACATCTCGTCGCGCAAGGCCGCGGCCTGCGAAGCAACGGCCGGGGAGCTGTCATCGCTGGGCCCATGCTTTGCGCTGCCGGCCGACGTCTCCACGGTCGAGGGCGCCCGGGCCCTGGCGGCCGCCTATGCGGCCAGGGAGGGATCCCTCGACATCCTGGTGAACAACGCGGGCGCGGCCTGGGGGGAAACGTTCGACACCTTTCCGGAAACGGGATGGGACAAAGTCGTGGACCTGAACCTGAAGTCGCCGTTCTTCCTCACGCAGGCATTGCACGCGGCGCTGAGCGCGGCGGGCAGGACGCGGCCGGCCAAGGTGATCAACATCGCCTCGATCGACGGAGTCTCGGTCAACCCGCAGGAAACCTATTCGTACGCGGCCAGCAAGGCCGGCCTGATCCATCTGACCCGGCGCATGGCGCTGCGGCTGGTCCAGGACAACATCGTTGTCAGTGGCATCGCGCCGGGCGCGTTCGCATCCAACATGAACCGCGCCGCTCGCGACCACGGCGATGAAGTCGCGCGGCGCATTCCAGCCCGACGCATCGGCATCGACGAGGATATGGCCGGGGTGGCCATCTATCTGGCTTCGCGCGCGGGCGACTACGTGGTCGGCCATACCGTGGTGGTCGATGGCGGCGTGACCATCGCCAGAGGCTGAGAGCCTTGAGCGTTGAGCGTTGAGCGGTGGCCGCCCTCAACCCTTGGCGCTCACCCCGTCGAGGGTGTAGTTCTGCGGTCCCCGGCTGGCGATCTTGACGGCGCCGACCCGGTTGCCCAATTGCGCGCAGCGCACCAGCGGCCAGCCGCGTTCCAGGCCGTAGAGCAGCGCGCCGCGCCAGGCATCGCCGCAGCCGGTGGGGTCGACGATCTCGCGGGGCTTGACGCCCGGCACGGTGGTCTTTTCACCGTCGACCCACAGTTCGCAGCCCTCGCCGCCCAGCGTCACCACCAGGCCCCGGACGCGGCGCGAAATGTCCGCGTTGCTCCAGCCCGTGCGCTCGCTGAGCATTTTTCCCTCGTAGTCGTTCACCGTCACCCACGTCGCAGCGTCCACGAATGCGGCAAGTTCCTTGCCGTCGAACATCGGCAGCCCTTGGCCCGGATCGAACACGAACGGGATGCGTGCCTGCCTGAACTGCTGCGCATGCTGCATCATGGCCTCGCGGCCGTCCGGTGAGATGATGCCCAGCTTGATGTCGGGCCGCGCCTCGATGCGCGTGGCATGCGCGTGCATCATGGCGCCGGGGTGGAAAGCCGTGATCTGGTTGTTGTCCCGGTCCGTCATGATCATGGCCTGCGCGGTGTAGGTCTCGTCCACTTCACGCACGAACTCGGTGCTGATCCCCAGCGAATGCATCCGTGCCACGTAGCCGTAGCCGTCGCTGCCCACGGTGGCCATCGGCAGCGGTTCGCCGCCCAGCAGCTTGAGGCTGTACGCGATGTTTCCGGCGCAGCCGCCGAAGTCGCGCCGCAGGGCCGGCACCAGGAAAGACACATTGAGGATGTGCAGCTGGTCCGGCAGGATCTGCTCGGCAAAGCGGCCTTCGAAGCTCATGATGGTGTCGAATGCCAGGGAGCCACATATCACTGTTGCCATGAATCGTCTCGCGGTGAAGGTCAGGGATAAAAAGCCAGCAGCCGGTAGCCCGCGATGCGCGCGCCGGCGCCGTCGGCGGCGAGAGCCAGTGCCAGCGAGCCGGCCCATTCGGAGCCCGGCGCGATGACGCCCGCACCCGGTCCCAGTTCGGCGGGCGTGAGGACACGGCGCACCACGGCCTGGTCCTGGCCATCGGTGAGCGTCAGCTCCAGGGCCGGCATCGCCACCGCGACGCCGCCCAGGTTCTTCAGGGTGACGTTGAGCCGGTAGGCGTCGCCACGCAATTTGTTGAACGATGAACTGTCGATCGCGATGGCGTCGATTTGGCGCGGCGGCCCGATGCCGCACTTCAGGGGTTCGCACAGCCTGGCCAGCCAGGGCCGCAGCGCCGGCATGGACGCCGCCAGGCGGTCGCGCTCGTGCACCCCGAACTGAAGCGCCAGCAGCACGGCCAGCACGAGCATGCATAGCCATAGCGCGGCCCGGATCGCCGGCCGCTCCCAGAACGCCTTTCGCCCGGCCTTGCGCACAAACGACACGCCGTGCAGGAGTGCTTCGCCGTCGGATGGCGCTTCCGACGGGCCCTCGGAATCGTCCTCCAGCCGGGCCCGGGAATCGGCTCGCGCCGCCGCCACCTCGAGCAGTTCGCTGTCGTCCCGGCGGCGCAGTTCGAACGGGTGATCGAGCGGGTCCTCCACCAGAGCCCGGGCTTCGGCCTCCAGCTGGGCTGAATCGGGCGCATCGAACGCCACGCCTTCGCCGATTTCGGTGGTCAGCGACGATTCAAAGGCCTCGGACTCGGCACCCGCTTCGCTCGCGACGTCAGCGGCGGGCTGCGCCGGCGGCGCGCTCGGAGTGCTCGGCGCGCTGCTCGCCGCGTCGCCCGCGGACCGCTGCGCCTCGCCCTGAAGGTGCGCCGTGGCGTCGAACACCTCCGCGCAGTGGCCGCAGCGTACCCAGCCCTGCGAAATCCTGAGCTGGTCGGGAACGACTTTGAACATGGTCCCGCAAGCGGGGCAGCGCGTGATCAGGCTCATGAGCCGACGATTGTAGCCAGCGCTTCCGAAGCGCCGGGCCGCCGTGCACTAGAAGGCGGCCGTCATCAGAACCCAGCCATCCTCGATGTCGCTCACCTCGAGCCGGGCATGGGGCGCATAGGCCTCTCGCAGTTCATCCGCCTGGCGCTCCAGGATGCCGGCCAGCACCAAGGTACCACCCGGCGCCACCAGCGACGCCAGCAGGGGCGCCAGCAGCTTGAGCGGGGTGGCCAGGATATTCGCCAGCACCACCTGGTAGTGCCCGCCGGCCTGGTCGGGCAGGCCGGCGCGCAGTTGCACGCCGTTGGCCTGGGCATTGGCCAGGGTCGACCGGACGGCGGCTGGATCGATATCCACCGCGTCGATGTCCACCGCGCCGAACCGCGCGGCGCCGATGGCGAGGATTCCGGAGCCGCAGCCGTAGTCGAGCACACGCCGGCCGCGTGGCGGATGCGTGGCGATCCATCTCAGGCACATGCGGGTGGTGGGGTGGGTGCCGGTGCCGAAGGCCAGGCCGGGGTCGAGCCGGATCACCTGCCGCGCCTGGGCCGGCGGCTCATGCCAGGTCGGCACGATCCAGAATTCGGGCGTGATCTCCACCGGCGCGAACTGCGATTGGGTCAGCCGAACCCAATCCTGGTCGGGGACCGGCGAAATGCCCAGCAGCTCGCAGCCGGCAAAAAAGTCCTGTACGTGTAGCAGGCGCGCCGCTTCCCGCGCCGCTTCCTCCGTGGCGAACAACGCCAGCACACGCGAGCGCTGCCAGCCCGACTTGGGCGCGGGCAGGCCGGGCTCGCCGAACAGGGCCTGCTCGGCCTGCGTCTGCGCATCGGCGTCCTCCACCGACACGCTCAGCGCCTCCAGCGCTTCCAGCGCCTCGGTGAGCGTCTCGACCTTGCTTTCGGGGCAGAGGAGGCCTAGTTCGTGCACTGAAATTCCCGGGGCGCCGTATCGACCCTCAGCGCTTGTGCTGCGACAGCCACTCTTCCAGGTAGTGGATGTTGGTGCCGCCATCCATGAATTTGGCGTCGACAAGCAGTTCCCGGTGCAGCGCGATGTTGGTGTTGATGCCTTCGACCACGGTCTCCAGCAACGCCGTGCGCATCCGCGCCAAGGCCTGCTCGCGGGTGTCTCCATGCACGATGATCTTGCCGATCATCGAATCGTAGTTGGGCGGCACGAAGTAGTTGGTGTAGACGTGCGAATCGACGCGCACGCCGGGGCCGCCGGGTGCGTGCCACATCGTGATGCGGCCCGGCGAAGGCACGAAACGGTACGCGTCCTCGGCATTGACCCGGCATTCGATCGCATGGCCGCGCAGCACGATATCGCGTTGGGTGAAAGGCAGCTTGGCGCCCGACGCGACCATGATCTGCGTCTTGACGACGTCCACACCGCTGATCAGCTCGGTGACCGGATGCTCGACCTGCACCCGGGTGTTCATCTCGATGAAATAGAACTCGCCGTTTTCGTACAGGAACTCGAAGGTGCCGGCCCCGCGGTAGCCGATCTTCTTGCATGCCGTCACACAGCGCTCTCCGATCTTCTCGATCAGCTTGCGCGGAATGCCCGGCGCGGGGGCTTCCTCCATGATCTTCTGGTGCCGGCGCTGCATGGAGCAGTCGCGCTCGCCCAGGTAGACCGCGTTCTTGTGCTTGTCGGCCAGCACCTGGATTTCGATGTGGCGCGGATTCTGCAGGTACTTCTCCAGGTACACCGCCGAATTGCCGAACGCGGCGCCCGCCTCGGCCTTGGTCATCTGCACCGCGTTGATCAGGGCCGCTTCGGTGTGCACCACGCGCATGCCGCGCCCGCCGCCGCCGCCCGCCGCCTTGATGATCACGGGATACCCCACCGACCTGGCCATGCGGCGGATATGCACCGGGTCGTCGGGCAATTCGCCTTCCGAGCCGGGTACGCAGGGCACACCGGCCTTGATCATCGCCTGCTTCGCGGAGACCTTGTCGCCCATGATGCGGATGGATTCCGGCGTCGGGCCGATGAACTGGAAGCCGCTTTTTTCCACCCGCTCGGCGAAGTCGGCGTTCTCGGAGAGAAAGCCGTAGCCCGGATGGATGGCCTCGGCATCCGTCACTTCGGCCGCCGAAATGATGGCCGGCATATTGAGGTAGCTCTGGGGCGAAGGCGCCGGGCCGATGCAAACGGCCTCCTCGGCCAGTTTCACGTATTTCGCTTCGCGGTCGGCCTCGGAATACACCATTACCGCCTTGACCCCGAGTTCGCGGCAGGCGCGCTGGATCCGCAGTGCGATCTCGCCTCGATTGGCAACTAGTATTTTTTTGAACATGGTCTCACGGCTCAATCGCCCTTTAGCGGGCTAAAGCCGCCGGGGCAAAAACGGGCGATCAAACGATCACGAACAGCGCTTGCCCATACTCGACAGCCTGGCCGTTCTCGCACAGGATCTGGCTGATGGTGCCGCTCTTGTCGGCCTCGATCTCGTTGAGGATCTTCATCGCCTCGATGATGCAGATCGTCTCGCCTTCCTTGACCTGGCTGCCGATCTCAACGAACGCCTTGGCGCCCGGACTGGCGGAGCGATAGAACGTGCCCACCATCGGCGACTTGACGATATGCCCAGTCGGCGCCTCGGCCACGACCGCCGGTACCGGCGGCGCGACCGCGACGCCAACGGCCGGCAGCGCGGCCACCGGAGCCGGTGCGACCGTCACCGGCTGCTGCGGTCCGCCGCCTTTGACGATGCGGACCTTGCCCTCCGCTTCGGTGATTTCGAGTTCGGAAACGTTGGACTCGGACACAAGGTCGATCAACGTCTTCAGTTTGCGCAAGTCCATGGGTTCTCCAACGCAGCGAACGAAAGGAAATGGAATTTACAGCAAAATTCGCGTACTTCCCGTTTCGTCGGCTATTTTTAGCTTATTTTCACTATTGGACTTGACAACGCGATGTGGTTGGCGCTCGCGCGAGCGCATCCGGGTCCCGCTACCGCAGCTTGACCCACTGGGTCAGGTCGGCGATGGTGACGCGGCCCATTCTACGCTGCAACACTGTGCCTGATCCGGAAACCACCACGGTGTAGGGAAGACCGCCCGCCAGATTACCCAGCGCCCGGGACAACTCGGAGCCACCCAGGCCGGCCAATCCCACCGGAAAACCGATGGGCATGCGCGCCAGGAAGGCCCGGACCGCCGTAGGCTGGTCGATCGCAAGCCCGACGACTTGCCAGCCTTTAGAAGCATTTTGTCGATAGAACTCATCGAGAAGCGGCAATTCGTCGATGCAGGGCGGGCACCAGGTGGCCCAGAAATTAAGCAGCAAGGGCTTGCCCCGGAATGCCTCCATTTTCAGGGTCGAACCCGTGGGCGTCTCGAAGCTGAGCGGCCAAAGCGCACCCGCATCGCCTTGCGAGGACTCATCGGGGCGCCACTTTCGCCAGGCGAGGCCGGCGCCGGCGATCGCCGCGGCGCCGGCCACGCCAACGTAGAGCCAACGCCGGCGGCTGGACGGCATTGGGAGGTCAGGAGTTATTTGTGTCATCGCGGATTTTCCAGCAGGGTCCGCACCGCCGCCAGGTCGCCGCGCGGCGTGCGGCCCCTGGCATCGCGCTTGAGTGCCCCGCGCACGTCGTCATGGTCGTAAATCATCAAGTGAACGCCGATGGCCTCGCCCAGCTCCCGGCTCATGCTCGACATGCTCAGGGCTTCCACGGGCTCGCCATTGAAACCCGTCATGGTACGAACTTCGTAGTTCACGTCTTTTTCGATCAGGGCCATCTCGGCCGATTTCGGGTCGTCGCAAAACAACTGGATGTAGATGTCGGACAGCCGGGTCGCCGTGCCATGCCAGACCGCACCGCCCAGGTAAGGTCGAAACCGGGCAAGCCGCTCCATCCAGACCAGCGCCAGTTTGCGCAGGGCCACCAGCTCGGCCGGTTGGGTGTCCGCGCAAAACAGCTCGATGTACTCGCGCACCGCGTCTTCGATGGTTTCGTTGTCAGGCAGGGCGCTGCGGGCGTTCAGGCCGAGCTGCTTGACGGCACGGCGCTTGGCCGCCCCGTATTCCAGGCCCTCTTCCACAACCATCCGCGCCGCGGTCGCCGCGATCTGCGATTTCACGCTGTCCATGCGGGACATTCTGCATTGATTGCGAATGGCCGCACCCTTACAGTGCCTTCCAGCCAGGAGGGCCGTATGCAAAGCACCATGATGAGGGATCCGCTGTCACTCAACCATCTGCTCGAGCGCGCGGGCAAGCTGTTCGCCGGCAACGAAATCGTCTCCCGCCTGCCGGACAAAACGCTGAGGCGGCATAGTTTCGGCGAGTACTACCGCCGCACCCGGGCCCTGGCGTCGGCCCTGCAGTCGCTGGGCCTGAACAAGGGCGACCGTGTGGCCACGCTGTGCTGGAACCACCATGCACACTTGGAGTGCTATTTCGGAATTCCGGCCGCCGGCGGGGTGATGCACACCCTGAACCTGCGCCTGGCGCCCGAGGAAATCGGCTGGATCGCGGGCGACGCCCAAGACCGCTTCCTGGTGATCGACGACGTGCTGCTGCCGCTGTACCGCCAGTTCGCCGGCTTGCACCGCTTTGAGAGAGTCATCGTCTTTCCGTTCTCGGGCGCCCCCGTTCCGGCGGAGTTCGCCAACTACGAGGCGTTGCTGGATGCCGCCGATCCCGAAGCCTTTCGTTATGCGCCGCATACGGAGGATGACCCGGTGGCCATGTGCTACACCTCGGGAACGACCGGACGGCCCAAGGGCGTGGTCTATTCGCACCGGTCCACCGTCCTGCACACCCTCGTGGCCAGCTTGGGCGACTTCTGGGGCTTGCGCGGCACCGACGTGGTCTTGCCGGTGACGCCGATGTTCCACGCCAACAGCTGGGGGATGCCGTACGGCGCCGTGATGATGGGCGTCAAGCTGGTCTTTCCCGGCCCGCACCTGCATCCGGACGACCTGCTGGACCTGATTCAGCAGGAGCCACCGACCTTGTCGCTGGGTGTGCCCACGATCTGGATGAGCCTGATCCAGGCCTTCGACGCGGCGCAGGCCCCGGATTCGCCCAACCACGGCCGCTGGAAACTGCCGCGCGGCATGCGCTCGGTGGTGGGCGGCGCGGCGGTGCCCGAAGCGCTGATCCGCGCTTTCGACCGGCACGGGATCTGGATCCTGCAAGGCTGGGGCATGACCGAAACCTCGCCGGTATGCACCATCTCCTATCCTCGCGCGGAACTGCGGGGCGCCAGCGCGGACGAGCGCTATCGCCGCGCGGCCACCGCGGGCGTGCCGGTGCCGCTGGTGGACCTGCGCGTGCGCGACGACGGCGGCGCCGACCAGCCCTGGGACGGCAAGAGCGTTGGCGAGATCCAGGTGCGCGGCCCGTTCATTACCGGCGGCTATCACGGGGTCGCCGCCGACGCCGAGAAGTTCACGCAGGACGGCTGGCTGCGCACGGGCGATGTGGCTTGCGTGGACGCGCTGGGTTTCGTGAAGATTTCCGATCGCACCAAGGACTTGATCAAGTCCGGCGGTGAGTGGATCAGTTCGGTGGACCTGGAGAACGCCATCATGGCGCACCCGGCGGTGGCCGAAGCCGCGGTGATCGCGGTGCCCGACGAAAAGTGGAGCGAGCGGCCATCGGCCTGCGTGGTGCTCAGGCCGGGACAACAGGCGTCCCATGACGAATTCAGCGCCCATTTGCTGCGGAAGGGTTTCGCGAAGTGGCAGCTGCCGGACCGCTACGAATTCATCGAAGCCGTTCCGCGCACGTCGACCGGGAAGTTCTGGAAAGTGAAACTGCGCGAGCGCTTCCCCAGGTAGCATCGATAATCGCGCGGATGCACATTCACATCCTCGGCATCTGCGGCACTTTCATGGGGGGGCTGGCCGCCCTCGCCCGCGAGGGGGGACACGTAGTCACGGGCTGCGACGCGGGCGTTTACCCGCCCATGAGCGACCAGTTGCGGTCCCTGGACATCGGCCTGATCGAGGGGTATGGCGCCGACCAGCTCGCTCTGAAGCCCGACGTCTGGGTGGTGGGCAACGTCGTCTCACGCGCCCGCCAGGCCGACGGCACGCCGCGCTATCCGTTGATGGAGGCGATCCTGGATGCGGGCCTGCCCTACACCAGCGGCCCGCAATGGCTGTCCGAACAAGTCTTGCAGGGGCGCCACGTGTTGGCCGTGGCCGGCACGCATGGCAAGACGACCACCGCGGCGATGCTGGCGTGGGTGCTGGAGCACGCGGGCCTGGAGCCCGGCTTCCTGATCGGCGGTGTGCCGGCCAACTTCGGAATATCGGCCCGGCAGGGAAAGTCGGGCCCGCCCGCGCCCTTCGTGATCGAAGCCGATGAATACGACACCGCTTTCTTCGACAAGCGCAGCAAGTTCGTCCACTACCGGCCGCGGACCGCGTTGCTGAACAACCTGGAATTCGACCACGCCGACATCTTCGACGACCTGGCGGCCATCGAGCGCCAGTTTCACCACCTGGTGCGCACCGTGCCTTCAAGCGGCCGCGTCATCGTCAACGGCCTGGAAGAGAGCCTCGCGCGCGTGCTGCACATGGGCTGCTGGAGCGAGTTGCGCAGCTTCGGCGCGGCCGTCAGCGACTTCACGGCCCGGGGCGAACCTCACAGTTTCGACATCCTCGAATCCGGCCGGCCGGTGGCGCACCTCGACTGGGATCTCACCGGCGTGCACAACCAGCTCAATGCACTGGCCGCCATTGCGGCGGCCCAGCATGTCGGCGTCGCGCCCGATGCGGCGGCGCGGGCGCTGGGCGAGTTCCTGAACGTCAAGCGGCGCATGGAAGTGCGCGGCACCGTGAACGGCATCACTGTCTATGACGACTTCGCGCATCACCCGACCGCGATACGCACCACACTGGACGGCCTGCGGCGCAAGATCGAGGCCGGCCGGGTCGCGCACCATGGGGCCGCGGCGGGTGCGCGCATCCTGGCGGTGTTCGAGCCGCGCAGCAACACGATGAAACTCGGCTCCATGAAGGCGCAGCTGCCCTGGAGCCTGGAGCAGGCCGACCTGTCGTTCTGCCACAGCGGCGGCCTGAGCTGGAACGCGGCGGAAGTTCTGGCCCCGATGGGCACGAAGGCGCGGGTCGCCGCGACCATCGACGAGCTGGTGCGCCAGGTCACCGGCGCGGCAAGGCCGGGAGACCACATCCTTTGCATGAGCAACGGCGGCTTTGGCGATGTGCACGCCAAGCTCCTGCACGCACTGGAACAGCCCTTGGCTCTCAGGGCGGGCTAACGGGGCCCGGCGGCATCATCCGCTGCGCCCGGTGGCCGTGGCCGGTGCAATGCTTCGAGCATGACCGGCGCGGTGAGATCGTTCTGGAAGTCCGCGTGCGGGCCCGTACCCAGCAGTGATTCGATCTCGGGTCCGACGGACAGCGGCTGGCTGTCATGCCGCCCCGCCGTCGGGTCGGCCGCCTTGCTCCTGGTGGTGGTGAGCGCCCCGGCGTAGTAAAGGCAGGTCAGGTCATGGTCCACGTGGCTGGCGGGCAAACCGGTGCGCTGGCGCAAAGACTCGATGGTGCCCGGTTCAATGAAGAGTTCCCGCAGCAGCATCAACTGCGAATCCCGCAGCCAGCCCAGCGGCACACGCGGCGCATGGCGATAGTAGATAAGCCGGTCGCGATAGCGGTTTGGCAGCATGTCACGGTCGGTGCGCCGCACATAGGCCCAGGCCAGCTGGCCCGGGGTCTGATGGATGAAGCCTTGCGGCGGGTCGCCCGCGCCGATGGGCCGCTTGTCCCATCGGGCCTCCCACAGATCAACCGGGTGGACCCCGGACGAAATCGCGGACTTGCCGCGCCGAAAATCCAATACCGCAAGCAACCTGCCGCCCGCGCTGACGTGGTAGATGCCATGCCGCAGTTGCGGCCCGCGCCGGATGATCTGCGCACCCAGCACGAATTGGGCACGCAACAGCCATAGCCACCGTTCGAACTGCAGGAGCACGGCCTCGATGCTGGGTCCGGACCCCGGATCGAATGCGTATCGCGGCTCGAATTCCGGGGACGCCATGCGTGCGGCAAAAGCGACCGGACGGTCGACGTCGCTCAAGTTGAGGTTCAGCGCGTGCTCCGTCGGCAGGCCGGCTGCCACTTTCAGGTTGCCGTCGGGCAGGACGCGCACCTTGGCGCCGTTGACCCACCACGCGTCGGCTTCACCGAACGCGCAAAGGCGCCAGCGGGACAGGCCGGAGCGCCGCAACAGAAAAGCCTCGAGGTCCGTGCGTTGCTGCGGAGAAAAGCCTGTCATGCCCAGCCAAAGGATCGGCTGCTCTTCGGCTGCGTCGCGCTCGAGCTCTGCTAGGGTCATTGGGGGACGTCCTTCTCTGTCCGCCGGGATGAAAAACCGGGGTCCGGGCGTCCATGGTGTAACAAAGCCTGCGGTTTGTCCCTCACCCGTTT
>DATMBW010000510.1:0-5376 GCA_035559095.1 Ramlibacter sp. | reverse complement strand
TCCCGGGCCGCGGCATTTGCGGCCAGACGCCTTGCCTCCTAGCTCCAATGGAGGACGTGCGAAAGGCCGCATAGTTCTTTTGCACCATGCGAGCCGCCCGCCGGGAGGATGGCGGGCAAGGCGTACGGGCGCGACACTGGCGCGGTTTCGCACGGGACGAACAAGAATCGGCAAATTGCCCGCCATTCCCGAGGGAGGAACAACCATGCTCCATGCCGCCCCGCCGGCGCCGAACGAGCGCCGGCGCATGCTGATCCGACTTGCCGCGTTGAGCGCCCTGGTGCCCGCGGCCTATCCGGCCCAGGCGCAGATCGCCTTGTCCACAGCCATCAACCGGGCCGCACGCTTTCGGGCGCTGTCCCAGCGTTGCGCCAAGGCGTATTGCCAGCTTCACCTGGACGTGCTGCCCGACAACGCCCGGGACACCCTGGCCGCGACGCAGCGCCTCGTCCAGGTCGGCTTCGAAGACCTGGCCAAGGGCGGGTTTCCAGGCGCCATCACCCAGCGGATTTCGGAGATCCAGCAGGAGGCGGCGGCTCTGAGCCGGCTGCTGGCCGCGCCGCCCACCAAAGGATCCATCGCCGCGGTGTCCACCCAGGCCGACAAGATGCTGGTGGCCGCGAACAAGGCCACGCAAGCCCTGGAGGGCCAGACCAAAGTGGCGTCGGCCAAGCTTGTCAACGCCGCCGGGCGCCAGCGCATGTTGTCGCAACGGCTCGCCAAGAACTATTTCATGGCGGCTGCCGGCCTGGACTCCAAGCCCCTGCGCGACCAGATCAATTCGGACAGCGCCGAATTCGTGGAAGCGCTGAAAACCCTGGAAGCCTCGCCGCTGTCCACGGCCAACATCCGCAATGAGCTGGCGCTCGGCCAGCAGCAGTGGCTGTTCTTCGCCTCCATGCTGGCCCGCAAGCCCGACGCGGACGGCCTGCGTACGGTGGCTACCACCAGCGAGCGGTTGCTGGAAGTGATGAACAACCTTACCGTGCTGTACGACGCCGCATTGAAAGACCTGCTGGGCGCGGCCTGAGCGGCGGTGGCCGGCCGGCCGCCTTTCGCTGGTTCATTTGGGGCCTGGGCCCCGACGCTCCAGGGTGCCTCCATCCCGGATAATCGGGCCCATGAATCCCCTGTTGTCCCGCCTGCAGCCCTACCCTTTCGAGCGGCTGCGGCAGCTGTTCGTGGGCGTGACGCCCAATCCCGCCTACCGGCCCATCAGCCTGGGCATCGGCGAGCCCAAGCATCCCACGCCCGAATTCATCAAGCAGGCGCTGATCGCGTCGCTCGCCGGGCTGGCTAGCTACCCCGCCACCGCCGGCGAGCCCCACCTGCGCGACGCGTTCCGGCACTGGTTGCAGACCCGCTATGGGCTTGCGGTGGACGCCAACACGCAGATGCTGCCGGTGAACGGCTCGCGCGAGGCCTTGTTCGCTTTTGCCCAGACGGTGATTGACCCCGGCAAGAAGCCGGTGGTGGTCTGCCCCAACCCGTTCTACCAGATCTACGAAGGCGCGGCCCTGCTGGCCGGGGCCGATCCCTATTACGCGGCCAGCGATCCGGCCCGCAACTTCGCTGTGGATTGGGACGGCGTGCCGCTGGAGATCTGGTCCCGCACCCAGCTGCTGTACGTGTGCTCGCCGGGCAACCCCACCGGCGCAGTGATGCCCCTCGGGGAGTGGGAAAAGCTGTTCACGCTGTCCGACCGTTATGGCTTCGTGATTGCATCGGACGAGTGCTACAGCGAGATCTATTTCGGCGACGAGCCGCCTCTGGGGGGCATGCAAGCGGCTGCGCGCCTTGGGCGGGCGGACTTCCGGAACCTGCTGTCGTTCACCAGCCTGTCCAAGCGCAGCAACGTGCCGGGCATGCGCAGCGGCTTTGTTGCCGGCGATGCGGCGCTCATCAGGAAATTCCTGCTCTATCGCACCTACCACGGCAGCGCGATGAGTCCGGTGGTCCAGAAGGCCAGTATCGCGGCATGGGGCGACGAGCAGCACGTGATCGAGAACCGGGCGCTTTACCGGCGCAAGTTCGCCGAAGTGACGCCCCTGCTCAGTCCGGTGCTCGATGTGAAGCTGCCCGACGCGGGCTTTTACCTCTGGGCGGGTGTGCGCGGAAGCGACACCGAATTCGCGCGGGAGCTGCTGGCTCAATACAATGTCACAGTGCTGCCGGGCAGCTATCTCGCGCGCGAGGGCGTGGGACTCGACCCCAGGGACGGCAAGCCCGCGGGAAACCCGGGCAGCGGCCGCATCCGCATGGCCCTGGTGGCCGAGACCGCGGAGTGCGTCGAAGCCGCGCAGCGCATCGTGCAGTTTGTCCAGTCCAGATCGAAGTAAATCAATGACCCAACAGCTCCAGCAAACCATCGACAACGCGTGGGAGAACCGCGCCAGCCTTTCAGCCGGATCGGTCCCCAAGGAAGTGGCCGACGCGGTGGAGCATGTGATTGCGGAACTCAACAACGGCCACCTGCGCGTGGCCACCCGTACCGGCGTCGGCCAGTGGACGGTGCACCAATGGATCAAGAAGGCGGTGCTTCTGTCGTTCCGGCTGAAAGACAACGTGCTCACGCGGTCCGGCGATCTGAGCTTCTTCGACAAGGTGCCGACCAAGTTCGCGCACCTGTCGCCCGAAGAAATGGCGGCCAGCGGCGTGCGGGTCGTGCCGCCGGCCGTGGCCCGCCGCGGCAGCTACATCGCCAAGGGCGCGATCCTGATGCCCAGCTACGTGAACATCGGCGCTTACGTCGATGAAGGCAGCATGGTCGATACCTGGGCCACCGTGGGCAGTTGCGCCCAGGTCGGCAAGAACGTGCACCTTTCGGGGGGCGTGGGGCTGGGCGGCGTGCTCGAGCCGCTGCAGGCCAACCCGACGATCATCGAGGACAACTGCTTCATCGGCGCCCGATCCGAAGTGGTGGAAGGCGTGATCGTGGAGGAGAACTCGGTGATTTCGATGGGCGTGTACCTGGGCCAGAGCACGCCGATCTACGACCGCGCCACGGGCACGGTGAGTTACGGCCGCATACCGGCCGGCTCGGTGGTGATCAGCGGCAGCCTGCCCAAGGACGGCGGCAAGTACAGCCTGTACGCGGCGGTCATCGTCAAGCGGGTGGATGCGCAGACCCGGGCCAAGACCAGCCTGAACGATTTGCTGCGGGACTGAGAAAACCAACACCCGTACGCAGAGGTCGCAAAAGTATGCAAAAGACGCAGAAGAGAAATTCAAAAGTGAATAGGCTGTTCTTTTGCGTCCTCTGCGAAATCTTTGCGTCCTCTGCGTACGGGAGTCCGCATTCATGCGTTAGACGGAGTAAGACATGAGCACGATGGAACGCATCCTGCGTCTGATGAGCGAGAAGAAGGCATCGGACGTGTACCTGTCGGCCCATGCGCCGGCCCTCATCAAGATCAACGGCCAGTGCCTGCCGATCAACAACCAGCTGCTGCCGCCGGACGCGCCCAAGGCCTTGCTGGCCGAAGTGCTGCCGCCCCGGCGCATGGAAGAGCTGGAACAGACCGGCGAGCTGAACATGGCGCATGGCATCGAAGGGGTCGGCAACTTCCGGGTGTCGGCGATGCGCCAGCGCGGCACCTATGCCGCCGTGATCCGCTATATCTCCACCGAGATCCCGGCGCTGGCCTCGCTGTCGGTGCCGATGGTCCTGGCCGACCTGATCATGGAAAAGCGCGGACTGCTGCTGATGGTGGGCGCGACCGGCTGCGGCAAGAGCACGACACTGGCGGCGATGATGGACCACCGCAACGAAAATGTGGCGGGCCACATCCTCACCATCGAGGACCCGGTCGAGTACCTGTTCACCAACAAGAAGTCGGTGGTCAACCAGCGCGAGGTGGGCAGCGACACCGCGTCCATGCAGACGGCGCTCAAGAACGCGTTGCGCCAGGCGCCGGACGTGATCCTGATTGGCGAAATCCGCGACCGTGAAACTATGTCGGCGGCCATCGCGTATGCCCAGTCGGGCCACCTGTGCCTGGCCACCATGCACGCCAACAACAGCTACCAGGCGCTCAACCGCATCCTGTCGTTCTATCCGGTCGAGGTGCGGCCCACCATGCTCGGCGATCTGGGGGCCGCGCTCAAGGCCGTGGTGTCGCAGCGCCTGCTGCGTACGGTGCATGGCGGCCGCACGCCGGCCGTGGAAGTGCTCCTGAACACCAAGCTGGTTGCCGAGTTGATCGAAAAGGGCGACTTCTCGGGCGTCAAGGAGGCGATGGAGCAGTCCATGGCCGAAGGCTCGCAGACCTTCGAGCAGGACATCGCGCGCCTGATCGTGGAGGGCACCGTGGACAAGAAAGAGGGCCTGTCCTTCGCCGATTCGCCCACCAACCTGCAATGGCGCCTGCAGAACGACTTCGCGGGCAAGGACATGGCGCACATGGAAGAAGGCGCTTCCGAGGAGGACCTGGCCGACGAGCCTTCCTTCACCGAAATCACCCTGGACGTGAAGCATTGAGCACCCGAGCCCTGCATCTTGCCGAACAGCTCATTTCACGCCGCTCCGTCACGCCGGAAGACGCGCAATGCCAGCAGATCATCGGTGAGCGCCTGAAGCTCCTCGGTTTCGCCTGCGAAACCATCGTGAGCGGTCCGGACAACTTCCGGGTGACCAACCTTTGGGCCAAGCGCGCCGGCAGCCGATCAGCCGCGAATCCGGGCGCCGGCCGCACGGTCGTTTTCGCCGGCCACACGGACGTCGTGCCGACCGGTCCGCTTCAGCAGTGGACCAGCGATCCGTTCACGCCCGCGCACCGCGGCGGCAAGCTGTACGGCCGTGGGGCCGCGGACATGAAGACTTCGATCGCCGCTTTCGTGGTGGCGGTGGAGGAATTCCTGGCCGCCCGTCCCGAGACGGCGCTGTCGATCGCGCTGCTGCTGACCAGCGACGAGGAAGGCCCGAGCGTGGATGGCACGGTGGTGGTTTGCGAGCGCCTCAAGGAGCGCGGCGAACGGCTCGACTACTGCATCGTCGGCGAACCGACGTCGGTCGAGCGCATCGGCGACATGATCAAGAACGGTCGTCGCGGCAGCATGAGCGGCAAACTCACCGTCAAGGGAGTGCAAGGTCACATCGCCTATCCGCAACTCGCGAAGAATCCGATTCACCTGGCGCTGCCGGCCCTTGCGGAACTGGCGACGCTCGAATGGGACTGGGGCAACGAGTTCTTCCAGCCCACGAGCTGGCAGATCAGCAACATCCACGGCGGCACCGGCGCCGGCAACGTGATCCCGGGCGCCGAGGTGATCGACTTCAATTTCCGTTATTCGAGCGAGTCCACACCCGAAGGCCTGCAAAAGCTCACGCGGGAGGTGCTGGACCGCCACGCCCTGGACTACGACCTCGACTGGGTG
>DATMBW010000509.1:0-32057 GCA_035559095.1 Ramlibacter sp. | reverse complement strand
GACGGAAGGTGACCGGCTTCGCGCCGCATCTCGCGCCACGGCCAGCCGGGCGCCAGCGCGGTGATCAGGAACGCGGCCAGGCGCGCCGGCAGCCACGTCAGCACGTCGTCGGCGCGTGCGGCCCACTTGCCCGCCCATTCCCAGTCGGCCCCGGCGCGAAAGCCGCGGTGGCCCCAAACGGCGCCGGCCGTGTTGGCGAAACGGTAGAACACCGCGCCCGGCAGGCCGGCCACGAAGAACCAGAACACCGGGGCCACCACGGACACGACCAGGTTCTCCGCGAGCCATTGGAGCGTGCTTTCGCGCACGTCGATCGGGTCCAGTTCCAGCACGTCGCGCCCGGCCAGCCGGCCGAACTGCTCACGTCCGGCCTCGGGCGACTGCGCCAGCGCGGCTTCCACCTTCATGACCTCCAGGCGCAGGCAGCGCCATGACAACATGGACTTGAGCAGGGCTCCCAGCGCGAGGCCCGCCAGCGCCGGGTCGAGGAGCAGCAGTCCCCACTGGAGCAGCCACGCAAGCAGCACGCACACCGCGGCGCCGGCATACCAGGCCAGCGCCCCGGCAGAGAAGGCGAGCCAGTCGGGCGACGGCGTGCGCTTGCGCGGTGCGATGCGTGCGCCCGCCCAGCCCAGGTAGCCGCGCATCCGCGCGAGCGGATGCCAGCGCGAAACCGGCTTGCCCAGCCAGAGGTCCAGGCAGAACGCGAACAGCAGCGCGATGACAGCGGTCCAGCTCGCCATGATGGGTACGCCGGGTTACTCATTGGGCAGGGCGACCCACTGCCCGGCCAGGGGATGGACGCTGATGCGTTGCTGGAACACCTTCTCCAGCGCCTTGTGGGCCGCCCCGTGGGCACAGCGGCCCTGGTGCACCACCCGGCCCGCGTCCATCACGACGATCTCGTCGGCATGCAGCGCCATGGTGATTTCGTGCAGCACGCTCAGCGCGGTGCCGCCGCGTTCGACATGGCGGCGAACGATGCGCAGCCAGTCCGCCTGGTGCGGCGGGTCCAGGTTGGACAGCGGTTCGTCCATCAGCAGCAGCGGCGCTTGAACCGCCAGCGCCCGCGCCAGCAGCACGCGCTGGCGCTCGCCGCCCGACAGGCTGCCCAGCGCACGCTGGCGCCATTCCCAGCACTGCGTCTCGCGCATGGCCGTTTCGACCGCCGCCCGGTCGTTGGCGCACGGCGCGCCCAGCCAGGGCTGGTGCGGCAGGCGCCCGAGCATCACGACGTCCTGCGCCAGGAGGTCTTCCCCCCCACCCTGGTGCTGGCCCAGCCACGCCAGCAGGCGGGCACGCTCCCGGTGGCCCCAGGCCGAAGCTTCGCGGTCCAGCAACTGCACGCGGCCCTGGTGCGGCAGCAGTTGCGCCAGCGCCCGCAGCAGTGTGGTCTTGCCCGCCCCGTTGGGCCCGACGATGGCGGTCCACCGGCCGGCCGGCAGCGCCAGGTCGATGCCGTGCAGCACCTCGGCGCCACCGAGCGTGACGCGCAGGCCGTCGGCCAGCACGGCGACGGTCATGACGGCCTCCGGTGCATCAGCCACAGCAGGTAGCCGCCTCCCAGCACCGCGGTGAGTACGCCCACGGGCAGTTCCTGTGGTGCGAGCAGCCAGCGCGCCAGCACGTCGGCGGCGAGCAGCAACACGCCACCGGTGAGCGCGGCCAACGGCAGGAGCCAGCGGTGCGTGGGCTTGACGGCGGCGCGGACCAGATGGGGCGCGACCAGGCCGATGAACGCGATCAGGCCGACCTGGGCGACGGCCGCACCGGTCGCCAGCGCCATTACGCCGATCAGCACCACGCGCACCGGCACGAGCGCGACGCCCAGGCTGGCGGCGGTGGTCTCGCCCAGCGACAGGGCATCGAGCGCGCGGCTGCAGCCGATGGCCGCGGCCAGGCTGGCCATGAAAAGCGATGCGAGCAGCCCGACACTGGACCAGCCCAGAAAGCCGGTGGACCCCAGCAGGAAGGCCTGCATCGCGCGCATGACCTCCGGCTCCCAGAACATCACCAGCGCCGCGAGCGCGCCGAACACCATGCCGACCACGACCCCGGCAAGCAGCAGCCGCAGCGTGTGTTGCACGCCCTTGGCCAGACCCAGCGTGACCAGCACCGCGACCACGGCGCCGGTGAAGGCCGCGCCCGTGAGCCCCAGGCCTTCCACCCAGCCGGAACCGGCCGCGGGGACGGCGCCCATCACCACCAGCAGCACGGCCACGCCCAGCGCGGCGCCGGTCGCGCTGCCCAGCAGATAGGGATCGGCCAGCGGATTGCGGAACAGGCCTTGCGCGACGGCGCCGGCCAGCCCCAGCAAGGCGCCCGCGAACCAGGCGCCGAGCGTGCGCGGCAGACGGATGTCCCACAGGATGGCCGCGGAGGCATCGTCGGCGCGGCCCCACACCGGCTCCCAGCCGAGGCTGCCCACGGCCACGCCGCCGGCGCACAGCACCGCGGTGGCAGCCAGCAGCATCAGCGCCAACGGCGCCGGTGCGCGCATGGCATGCGCGGTCATGGCGCCCTGCCCTTCAGCGCTCCGCGCACGCAGTCCACCATCAGTCGGGCCGCCTCGGCCATGCGCGGGCCGGGGCGCACCAGAGCGTCGCCCTGCTCGGCAGAGAACATGCACACGCGCCCGGTTCGCACCGCGCGGATGCCGTCCCAGCCGGGGCGTTCCTTCAGCGCTTGCGAATTGACGTCCGACATCATGATGACTTGCGGGTCGGCGCGCACCACGAACTCCGGATTGAGCTTGGGAAACGGCCCGAGCTGGCCGGGCACCACGTTGACGGCGCCGATGCGCGTGAGCAGCTCGCCGATGAACGACGCCTCGCTGGCGGCGTACGGGCCGCTGTTGACCTCGAAGTAAACGGTCGTGCCGCGCAGCGCCGCCGGCAGGCTGCGCGCCGCCGCGTCCAGCCCGGCCTGCAGCCGGTCCCAGCGCTGCCGGGCATCGTTCGCCCCGATGGCCTGGCCGAGCTGGCCCCAGACCCGTTGCATGTCGGCCAGCGTCTTGGGCTCCAGCACCATCGCCTTGATCCCGAGGGCTTCGAGCCGCGCCATGGCGCGCGACGAGTAGGCCAGCAGGACCAGGTCGGGCTTGAGCGCGACGATCATCTCGATGTTGGCGTCTTCCAGGCCGCCCAGGCGGGGCAGTTTCCGCACCGAGGCCGGCCAGTTGGAATAGTTGTCCACGCCGACCAGGCGCTCGCACGCCCCCAGCTCGCAGACGATCTCGGTGAGCGAAGGCAGCACGGACACGATGCGCCGGGGCGGCTGCGGCAGGTCCACCGTCACGCCGCGGTCATCCACCACCTGCACGGCATGGGCCTGCCAGGCGAGCGTGCACAGCGCGAGGAGCAGCCACCGGGTCATGCGGCCTCCTTTCGCGAGCGCCACGGAGGCCCGGCCGCACTCCGCGGGTCGATCCCCGTCAACGGGGCCCCTCGCCCTTCGCTTCATGCGGCCTCCTTTCGCTTCATGCGGCCCCCTTGAGCGTGAGCGGCAGGCCCGCCGACATCAGGGTCACGCGCTCGCAGGCGGCGGCCGCCTGCTGGTTCAGGTTCCCGAGCGCGTCGACGAAGGCGCGCACGTTCCGTCCCAGCGGGATGACGCCGGCGCCGATCTCGTTGCTGATCAGCACGATCGGCCCGGCGCAGGCGCGCAGGGCGTTGGCGATGGTGTCCGCGGGAGCGGCGAACGGGTCGGAGGGCGGGCTGTTCCCGTGCACCGCCGGCATCAGCAGCGCCGTGAGCCACAACGTGAGGCAGTCCACCACGATCAGCGTGTCGGCCCGGCTGTGCCGGCCGATCGCATGGGCGAGCTCCAGTGGCTCCTCCACGGTCGCCATGCGCGGCACGCGCTCGGCGCGCTGGCGCTGATGGCGTGCGATGCGCTCGCGCATCTCCTCGTCCCAAGCCTGCGCCGTGGCGATGTACACCGCGCGATGCTCGGGCGACTGCGCCAGCCAGGCGGCGGCCAGCGATTCAGCGCGCGCGGACTTGCCGCTTTTCTGGCCGCCCAGGATCAGTTCGCTGCGGGCGATGTGCAGTTCAGCCATGCTCCCGGCTCCATTTCATGATGATTGCGTGCAGCTGTTCCACCCCGTCGGTCAGTGCCGCGGGTCCGGGCTGCAGGATGTCGGCGGACTTGATCTCGAACAGCTGTCCGTTCCTCACCGCGGCCACGTTTTCCCAGCCCGCGCGCGCCGCCACCTTCTGCGGCCTGAACTTCTTGCCGCACCAGGAGCCGATCACGATCTCTGGATCGCGCCGCGCGATCTCGGCGCCGTCGGCAATGATGCGGTCCCTGCCCAGGGGCCGCGCGGCCAGCTCGGGAAAGCAGTCCTGGCCGCCGGCAATGCCGATGAGTTCGGACACCCAGCGGATCGCGCTGATGTGCGGTTCGTCCCATTCCTCGAAGAACACCCTGGGCCGGCGCGGCAGCGCAAGCGCGGCCTGCCCGATCGCCGCCAGCCGCTCGCGCATGCGCTCCATCAGTTCCAGCCCGCGCTGCGCCT
The DNA here is from genome assembly GCA_035559095.1 of Ramlibacter sp. GTDB lineage: Bacteria > Pseudomonadota > Gammaproteobacteria > Burkholderiales > Burkholderiaceae_C > Ramlibacter. The sequence continues at coordinate 27,538 of DATMBW010000509.1, read as the reverse complement.
GGCCCACCATGGCGGCCACCTGGTACAGCATCGAGAAGATTTCCTCGACGCTGCGCTGGTTGAAGACGGTGACCTGAACGCCCTTGCCTATGAGCTCGGCCGCGATGCCGGCCTGCAGGTCGGAGAACCCGAACACGCAGTCGGGGCGCAGCTCGAGCACCTTGTCGATCTTCGCATTCAGGAAAGCGCTGACCTTGGGCTTTTCCTCGCGCGCCCGGCGCGGGCGCACCGTGTAGCCGGAAATGCCCACGATGCGTGCTTCCTGGCCGAGCAGGTACAGCCACTCGGTCGTCTCCTCCGTCAGGCAGACGATGCGCTGCGGACCGTGGGCAATGGCGGGGGCCGGCACGTTTAGCTCCTCTAGAACTGCATCCGCACCGAGGCCGTGACGGCGCGCCCGGCCTCGGGGTAAATGGCCTGCGTCACACCCTCCACGCAGCTGAAGGCCTGCGTGAAGTACTTCCGGTCGAAGAGATTGGCCACACCCAGGGACAGTTCCAGCTGCCGCCACTGGTAGGCGTAGCGGACATCGGCAGTCGTGTAGGCCGGCATGGTGCAGGCGTTGTTGAAGTCCGGATGCTGAGAGGATACCCAGTTCACCCCGCCGGTGACACGGTGCCCGGCCGCCGGCGTCCAGTCGGCCCGCACCGCGAGCGCTTTGCGCGGCACCAGCGGCACGTCGCGTCCCGCGTAGGGTCCGGAGCGGAACGTCGCCTGGCGCAGCGCGGCGTTCACGCGCAAGCCCACCGTGCGGGTGAGCGCGTGCGATGTGTCCAGCTCCAGGCCCTGCCTGCGGCTCGGGTCGAAGTTGATGTTGGCGCCCGGAAAGCCGAAGGGACCCGGCGCGTTGGGATCGAACCCGATCTCGTTGTCCAGCAGGCTGCGGTACAGGCGTACCTCGGCCTTGCCCGCGCCGTAAGCCCAGCGCGCGCCCAGTTCCAGGTCGCGCGAAGTCTGGGGTTCGAGGATCGTCCCGGGCGACGTGAAGCTGAACTCGTCGACGTTGGCCAGGCGATAGCTGCGCCCGGCACGGCCATAGACCGTCGTGCCGGCCGACAGGGGCTGGCTCAGGCCGATCTCCCAGGCGTGCTGGCGGTCCGCCAGGCCCGCCGGGGCATTGCTGTTCTGCTTGTCGATCTGCTCGGTACGATAACCCGCGCCCACGCGCGTGCCCCCGGCCAGGGTGACGTCGTCCTTGGCATACCAGGCGCGCGAGGACTGCTGCGCCGTGGAGCCGAAAGCGCCGAGCACATCGCGCGTCCAGCTTGCGTAGTCGGTACCCAGCACCAGCAGGTTCTTCGCGCCGCCCAGGCTCGCCTCGTTGCGCGCGCGCAGCGAATAGTTGCTAGCGTCGATGTCGTAGTCGAAGGGAAACCCGCTGTTGAGGCTGCGAAGGCTTTTCTGCCGCCTGCCGGCGTCGGCGCCCAGCTGCCAGTTGCCCAGCTGGGCCTCGCCGAACACGCTGCCGCGTTCATTGCGGATATGGGCGTTGTCATCCGGCGTGGTGGTCTGGCGGGGATTGGCGGCGTACTGCTCGCTGGAGAGCCCGCCGGGCAGCCCGGTGTCCAGCGAATCGCGCGCCAGGCGCGTGCCCACGCGCAGCCACGCGTTGGACCATTGGCCCGTCACGGAGGCCGCATCCGTTTCCGAGCGGAAGTTGTCGCGATGGTTGTCGCTGTCGCGCTTCTGCCCGGCCACATCCAGCGAAAAACCGCCACCGGCGACGGTCGCGCGCGCGCCCAGATCGCGCAGGTTGTAAGTGCCGGCGCCGCCGTAGACCGAGGCCGAGTTGCGCTGCTCCTTGCCGGTCCCGGCCTTGGTGGTGATGACGATCACGCCGCCGGTGGCGCCTTCGCCGTAGAGCACCGCGCCGTTGCCGCGCAGCACTTCGATGCGCTCGATGGATTCGATGGGGATGCCGGCCAGCCGGGTCCCGCCGAGGTCCGCTTCGCTGAACCGCAGGCCGTCCACGATCACGACCTGATTGTTGTCGGCGGTGGCGCCGAAGCCGCGCAGGTCGAGGTTGTACTCGCCGCCGCCGAAGAAGTCCTGGCGCCCGACGATGCCCAGTACACGCATCAGCGCTTCGTTGATCGTGGCGGCGCCCGAGGCGTGGATCTCGTCGGCCGTGATCACGCTCACGCCCAACGGCAGCGATTGCAGCGGTTCGGCGAAACGCGTGGCGGTGACCACGGTTTCCTTGAGGGCGGGCGTCTGCGCGAAGGAAGACGGAAAAGCGGCGGCTAGCGCCAGCGACAGCGCCGCTGTGCGCGGCGAAAACGGGAGAGCGTTCATGTTGGAAGAAAACATTTCAATACCCGGACCGGCTTCCCCGCCAGTAAATTGGGCGTCACGGCTTCGCCTTTCTCGAGGCGAAGCCACCGTTTGTTGGCCGGTATCCGGGCTGGCGGGTCGACTTCCATCGCCTTCCCAGGCGCGCTGTTCAGACGCGCCCAGTGGCTTCAAATGATGGAAGCGGAATTTCCTCTAGAAATTCATCCGCTTACCGTTGCGGGGGCAGCTCAGGTTGGATCCGCCGTGGCCGGCATTTCCTCCTGCTTCCCGTTGAACTGCGGCATGCGAACCACACCGCGAGCACCAACCCGCGTATTTTAAGGTTTAAATCTGTCACAAAACCCTACAATTCTTTCCATATGCCTGCTGCTTCCCAAATCGACCAGATTGCGGAACGCGTCGAGCGCCTGCTCGTGCGTTACGAGGAGCTGCAGCGCACCAACGCGCTCCTGGCCGAACAGGTGGAGGCCTTGACCCACGAGCGCGACTCGCTCAAATCGCGCCTTTCGGCCGCGCGCGCCCGCGTCGATGCATTGCTCGAGCGCCTCCCCGACATCAAGAGCGCCGCATGACGGACAGCGCGCAGGGCCCGATGGGGCATGTCCAGTGAGCAGTAACATGAAACAGCTCGAAGTGCAGATCATGGGCCAGAGCTACCTGCTCGGATGCCCCGACGGCGGGCAGCAGCGCCTGCTCGATGCGGTGGAAAAAGTCGACACCGCCATGTGCAGGATCCGCGACGCCGGCAAGGTCAGGGCACGCGATCGCATCGCCGTTCTCGCCGCGCTGAACCTCGCGTTCGATGTGAACGAGCGCGCGCTGCCAGTGCAGCCGTCGGCCTTCGCCCCTTCGGACCTGGCGGCCAACGGCAACGGGCATGCCAACGGCAATGGACACGACGCGCACGACCCGCGGCTGGCCCAGCTGCTCGCGCGGCTGGACAGCGCGCTGGGCGACGACGGCCGCCTGCTCTGAACCCGCGCGCCGGCGCCACCTTTTTGCGCCGTCTGTCAAGTCAAATTGTTTTGCAGGGGCGTGAGAAAGGTATTTGCATGCCGCGCAGCGCCGCGGCCGCACGCAAGCACCTACAATGTGCCCGTGTCTGCAGTGCATACCGGGCTTTATATTTCCTTGAACCAATGCTCATTGAGCCCGGGCTTGGAAGAATAGCCAGTCGAGCGTGATCGTCTCGCGTCAGATGAACCCAACGTCTGGCTGACCTCGCCCACCTGAACCCCGGTTCAGGATGCCGGTCCGGTGGCACTTGCAGACGCCTTTCTTTCAGGGCCGCTCGCGCACAGCGAGCGCGCCTTTTCGGCTCCTTCGCCACCCCTGCGACAATACTTTGTCATCCCGGGCTCGACCCGGGATCCATGTTCGCGTGCGAAATTTCACTGCCGGCGGGGCATGGATTGCGGGTCAAGCCCGCAATGACGATCCATGGCACTCCGTTCCTTTCCGGGGGGACATGCAAGCGCGTCAACCAAGAACAAGATGCTGATCGAGCCGCAACTGATTCTCGAATTTGCCCTGCTGGGCGTTGTCACCGGGTTCCTCGCGGGGCTCCTGGGCATCGGCGGCGGCATGATGATGGTTCCGTTCATCACATTCATCCTCGCATCCAAAGGCTTCCCTGCCGACTACACGGTGAAGATGGCCGTGGCCACGTCGCTGGCCACCATCTGCTTCACCTCGCTGTCCTCCGTGCGCGCGCACCATCGCCGCGGCGCGGTGCAGTGGCCTATCGTGCGCCTGCTCGCGCCCGGCATCCTGCTGGGATCCCTGGCCGGCGCGCAGCTGGCGGTGTCGCTGCCGGGCAGGACCCTGAGCATCCTGTTCGCGATCTTCGTGGCGTTCTCGGCGACCCAGATGTTCCTGGACCGCAAGCCCAGGCCCACGCGCACGATGCCCGGCGCGCTGGGTACGGTCGGCGTGGGCACTTTTATCGGCGTGATTTCGTCGCTGATCGGCGCCGGCGGCGGCTTCGTCTCGGTTCCGTTCATGACATGGTGCAACGTGAAGATCCATGACGCGGTCGGAACCTCCGCCGCGCTGGGTTTTCCCATCGCGCTGGCCGGCACGCTGGGCTACATCTGGGCCGGCCGCGACCTGCCGCAGATGCCGGCGGGTTCGGTGGGCTACCTGTACCTGCCGGGGCTGGTCGTCATCTCGCTGGCCAGCATCAGCATGGCGCCCGTGGGCGTGCGCACGGCGCATCGCCTGGACGTCCGGCCGTTGCGCAAGGTGTTCGCCGCCGTGCTGTACGTCCTGGCCGCGTTCTTCCTCCTGCGCTGACGTCAGCGCCTTCGACCGTCGAGCAGGCAGGGTGCACGCGATCCGCACCTTGCGGAAACCAGCCCGACAGAAGCTGCATTGCGGCTCGGGACAAACCCCTAAGAATTTCGCAAAATTGACCACAGTCAAGAGTTTTTCGCGTTCTTTGGATTGAGCATGGAATGTGACGCCTTCCGGCTGCGGCAGGTCTGCGCAAGGATCTTCCCGCCGGAAGACGCAAACGCAACCAAGGAGGCATGACGATGTTCACGAATACCAGGAAGGGCCTTTCAATTTCGGTCGCGGGTGTCGTCGCGGCGGCGGCGCTGGCGACAGCAGCCGCACCGGCGCAAGCGGCGTGGGAACCGACCAAGCCCGTCGAGTTCGTGGTGCCGGCCGGCACCGGCGGCGGCGCCGACCAGATGGCGCGCCTGATCCAGGGCATCGTCATCAAGCACAAGCTGATGAAAGAGCCGCTGATCGTCGTCAACAAGTCCGGCGGCGCCGGCGCGGAAGGTTTCCTCGAAGTCAAGAACGCCAAGGGCGACCCGCACAAGATCATCGTCACGCTGTCCAACCTGTTCACCACTCCGCTGGCGACGGGCGTTCCGTTCAACTGGCGCGACATGACGCCCGTGTCGATGATGGCGCTGGACCAGTTCGTGCTCTGGGTCAATGCCGACACCCCCTACAAGAACGCCAGGGAATACCTCGACGCGGTGAAGGCCGCGGGTCCCAACAAGATGAAGATGGGCGGCACGGGATCCAAGCAGGAGGACCAGATCCTCACGGTGGGCATCGAAAAAGCCGCGGGCGTGAAGTTCATCTACGTGCCGTTCAAGGGCGGCGGTGAAGTCGCCGTGCAGCTTGTCGGCAAGCACTTGGACTCCACGGTCAACAACCCGATCGAAGCCGTGGCGCAATGGCGGGCCGGCCAGCTCAAGGCATTGTGCGTGTTCGACGAAAAGCGCATGCCCTACACCGCCAAGATCACGGACAAGCAGTCCTGGGGCGACATCCCGACCTGCAAGGAGGCCGGCGTGCCAACGGCCTACACGATGCTGCGCGGCATCTTCATGCCCCCGGGCGTGTCGAAGGAACAGCAAGAGTTCTTCGTCGGCATGCTCAAGAAGGTGCGCGAAACGCCCGAGTGGAAGGATTACATGGAAAAGGGCGCCTTCAACCAGACGTCGATGACGGGCGAGGCCTACGTCCAGTGGCTCGGCAAGACCGAGCAGCAGCATCGCGAACTGATGAAGGAAGCCGGCTTCATCAGCGGCGCTGAAGTCATGGGCGGGCCCCCCGCGCCCGGCGCCACACCGGCCAAGTAAGAGCGGCAGACCGGCGCCGCCGCGGCAGTGGGGTTGCTGGGAGCGCGGGCGCTTGCCGCCTGCTCCTGCCTTCCACCGCTACCGCTGCGGCCCGGGCCGTTTCGTTTCGACCACAGGAGTTCCCCATGGTGCCAGACGACGGTTCCGGCGGCTCAGTTCGCACCGGAGTGGCTACCTATGTCGTCGAGGCGGCAGTCGCACTGCTTGTCATCGCGCTGGGGGTCATCGTGATCCAGGGCAGCTGGTCCCTGGGATCGCGCTGGACCAGCGATGGCCCGGGCTCGGGCTATTTCCCCTTCTACATCGGGCTGATCCTGTGCATCGCCGGCGCCGGCATCCTGGCCCAGGCGCTGCTCGCCAAGAAGCGCGACACCCGGATCTTCGTCGACCGCGAGCAGTTCAAGCGGGTGCTCTCCGTGCTGGTGCCCGCGCTCGTCTATGTGGGGGCCGTCCGGCTGCTTGGGGTGTACGTGGCTTCCGCCGTCTACATCGCGGCTTTCATGATCGTGCTGGGCAAGTACCCGCCGGCCAGGAGCATCGCCGTGGGCGTGATCGCGAACGTGCTGTTCTTCCTGATGTTCGAGGTCTGGTTCAAGGTCCCGTTGTTCAAGGGCGCCTTCGATCCCTTGCGATTCCTCGGTTACTGAAATCCGGCGCCGCTTTCCTCCAGCCACCGAACCCACGACAAATCCATGGATGAAATCAGCGCGCTCTTCTACGGATTCAGCGTCGTCCTGACGCCGATGAATCTGGTCCTGATGTTCGTCGGTATCGTGCTCGGCGTGCTGATCGGCGTCTTGCCCGGCCTGGGCGGCGCCAACGGGGTGGCGATCCTGCTGCCCCTCACCTTCACGATGTCGCCCACGTCGGCGATCATCATGCTGTCGTGCATCTATTGGGGGGCCTTGTTCGGCGGCGCCATCACGTCCATCCTGTTCAACATCCCCGGCGAACCCTGGTCGGTCGCCACGACCTTCGACGGCTACCCGATGGCGCAGGACGGACGCGCTGGCGCCGCCCTGACCGCCGCCTTCACCTCGTCGTTTGTCGGCGCCTTCGTGGCGGTGGTGATGATCACCTTCCTGGCGCCGCTGGTGGCCCGGTTCGCGCTCAGGTTCGGGCCGCCGGAATACTTCGCCGTGTACCTGCTGACCTTCTGCAGCTTCGTCGGCATGGGCAAGGGATCGCCGTTCAAGATCCTCGCCTCGATGGCGATCGGCTTCGCGTTGGCCGCGGTCGGCATGGACACCGTGACGGGCCAGCTGCGGCTGACGTTCGGGCTTCCCGACCTGATGCGGGGCTTCGACTTCCTGATCGGCGTCATCGGCCTCTTCGGGATCGGCGAGATCCTGCTGTCCATGGAGGAAGGCCTCGCCTTTTCGGGCAAGAGCGCCCGGATCAACCCGAAGATCGTGCTGGAAACCTGGAAGAAGCTGCCGCAGTACTGGATCACGTCGGCCCGCAGCGCGCTGGTGGGCATCTGGATGGGGATCACGCCCGGAGGCGCGACGCCGGCGTCGTTCATGAGTTACGGCCTGGCCAAGAGAATGTCGAAGGACGGGGCCAAATTCGGGACCGGCCAGATCGAAGGGGTGGTGGCCCCCGAAACCGCCGCCCACGCGGCCGGCACCAGCGCCCTGTTGCCGATGCTCGCGCTCGGCATTCCCGGCTCGCCCACCGCGGCAGTGCTGCTGGGCGGCCTGCTGATCTGGGGGCTGCAGCCCGGACCCCTGCTGTTCGTGGAGCAGAAGGACTTCGTCTGGGGCCTGATCGCCAGCATGTACCTGGGCAACCTGGTGGGCCTGATCGTGGTCCTGACGACGGTGCCGCTGTTCGCGTCCATCCTTCGCATCCCGTTTTCGATCATCGCGCCGGTCATCGTCGTGATCTGCGCCATCGGCGCCTACACCGTTCACAATGCCATGCTGGACATCTGGCTCATGATGCTGTTCGGTGTGGTCGGCTACCTGTTCAAGAAGCTGGACTACCCGCTGGCGCCACTGGTGCTGGCGCTGGTGCTGGGCGACAAGGCTGAGGATTCGTTCCGCCAGGCCATGCTGCTGTCGCAGGGCCAGCTGTCGATCCTGTGGGCGAACCCGCTGGTGGGCAGCATTTCGACGCTGGCCCTGATCCTGCTGCTGTGGCCGCTGCTGTCCCTGGTGATCGCCAGGATCCGGCGGCCGAAGCGAGCGGATTTCGCGGCCGAGCAGCCCGTCGACTAGGAGGGATTCAAGATGCCGGTCATCGCCATGACCCAGGAGATGGGATCGCTCGCCAAAGACGTGGCCCTCGAGATTGCCAGGAAGGCCCATCTCGACGTGATGCGCCACGAGGTGCTGGACAACGTGGCCAACAGGATGCAGGTGCACTCCAGCGTGATCAGCCGGCTGCGCGAAGGCAAGGCCGGCCTGGTGGAGCGCCTGACCACCGACCGGCAGCAGGTGGCCGTCTACACGGCCGCCGAGGTTTTCGCGCTGGCGGCAAAGGGCAACATCGTGCTGCGCGGCTGGGGCGCCACCTGCCTGTTGCGGCCGGTGCGGCATGTGATCACCGCGCGGATCACCCGTTCGTTCGCCAGCCGCGTCCAATGGCTGATGGAAAACCTGGCAACCGACGACGAGGCATTTGCCGCGGCGGAGGTGCGGCGCAGCGACGATGCCCACGCCGCGAAGATCAAGGCCCAGTTCGGCGTGACCTGGGGCGATCCGCTGCTTTACGACCTGGTGCTCAATACCGACCGGCTTTCGGTCGAAACCTGCGCGCTGCAGATCCTGCAACTGGCGGGCCGTCCGGAATTCGAGGAGACCGAGGCGTCGCGCGCCATGCTGGCCGACCTGGCGCTGAGCGCGTCGATCCGCGCGGCGCTGAAGGAAAACCAGTCCACCCGCGAGACCAACATCGACATCGAATCGCATGGCGGCAAGGTGGCGCTGCGCGGCATCGTGCTGAATGCGCAGGAGCGCGCCGAAGCCGGCCGCGTGGCGGGCATCGTGGCCGGCCCCGACAACGTGGACAACCAGCTGCGGCTGATGGTGATCAGCCGCAAGTTCACTTACGCTAAGACCTGAACACCAACTCCCGAGGAGTCCGATTTCAGTGCCTAAATCTTCCCGCGCTGCTTCAATCGGCTGAGCGTTTCCGCGGACAGGTTCAAGTACGACGCCAGCTCCTTCTTGGGGATGCGGTCGAACAGCTCCGGGTGCTTGCGCAGGAAGCGCTTCACGCGCCCGGGCGCGTCCAGCAGGTGCAGCGTGATCGTGTGCGCCATGATCTCGCTCATCAGCTGCATCACGTAGTACTCGAAGGACTGCTTGAGGCCCGGATGGGTTTCCAGGAAGGCCACCCAATCGCGCAGCGGCAGCTTGGTCACCCGCGCCTTGGTCACGCACACGATGCTGTAGGGCGTGGGCGTGCCCAGCCGCCAGGCGGCGTAGCTGGTTTCCATGTCGCCCTCGTCGGCGAACCGCAGGATCATCTCCTTGGCTTCCGCGTTGCTGACCACCCGCTTGAGAATGCCGTCGAGGATGAAGTACTGCTCCATCTCGTGCACGCCCTGGTCCAGCAGCGCTTCGCCTTTCTGGCAGTCCACGACGGCCAGCTGCGGTTCGAGTTCGAGCATCTGTCCAGCCGTCATTCCCTTCAGGACGACGTTGTGCGCCAGCTGGACGCGAATGATGTTGCGGTCGGGATGGTTGTCAACGGATGAGATGAGACCGCGGTGGGAATGGGCCAGAACATGCATCGCGCATCCGGGTTTCCGAATACTTCGAAAATTGACCGCGGTCAAGGGTGAAAACAAAGGTGGTTTCCTATGATACCCCCGACTGTGCAGAGCATCCGCGCATTGCGGCGGCGATGACGTCCGGCGCCCCTCTGCCAAGGATTCATTCAGGAGATCCCATGTCAGCAGTTCTGGACAAAGCCGCGGCGGCAGAGCAGGCCGAGGCCACGCGGACGACCGATGGTTTCCATCTCGTGATCGACGCCTTGAAGCTCAACGACATCGACACGATCTTCGCCCTGCCCGGCATCCCCATCACCGACTTCCTGCGCATGGCCCAGGGCGAAGGCTTGCGCGTGATCTCGTTCCGCCACGAGCAGCACGCCGGCAACGCCGCGGCGGCCGCCGGCTTCCTGACGCAAAAACCAGGCATCTGCTTCACCGTGTCGGCGCCCGGCTTCCTGAACGGGCTGACGGCCCTGGCCAACGCCACGACCAACTGCTTCCCGATGATCCTCATCAGCGGCTCGAGCGAACGCGAAATCGTCGACCTGCAGCAAGGCGACTATGAGGAGATGGACCAGCTCGCGATCGCCAGGTCGCTGTGCAAGGCGGCCTACCGCGTGCTGCATGCGCAGGACATCGGGGTGGGCATCGCGCGCGCCATCCGCTCGGCGTTGTCCGGCCGCCCCGGCGGCGTCTACCTCGACCTTCCCGCCCGGCTGTTCGGGCAGACCATGGACGCCGCGGCGGGCCGCAATTCCCTGATCAAGGTCGTCGATCCCGCGCCGCGCCAGATTCCCGCGCCCGAGGCGGTGCAGCGCGCCCTGCGGATGCTCAGGGGCGCGAAGCGGCCGCTCATCATCCTGGGCAAGGGCGCGGCGTATGCCCGGGCCGATGCCGAGATTCGCGCCTTCGTCGAGACCACCGGCATCCCCTACCTGCCAATGTCGATGGCCAAGGGCCTGTTGCCGGACAACCATGCGCAGTCGGCCTCCGCCGCGCGTTCGTACGTGCTGGCCGAAGCCGACGTGGTCGTCCTGGTCGGGGCGCGCCTGAACTGGCTGCTGTCGCACGGCAAGGGCAAGACCTGGGGCGGCCGCGCCGGGGAACCGGGCGGCCAGCAGTTCATCCAGATCGACATCTCGCCCACCGAGGCCGACAGCAATGTAGCCGTAGCCGCGCCGCTGGTCGGCGACGTGGGCTCCTGCGTGTCGGCCCTGCTCGCCGGTATCGGTTCGGGCTGGGCCAAGCCGCCGGCCGACTGGACCGGGGCGATCTCCGAACGCAAGGACACGAACCTGTCGAAGATGGCCGAGACGCTGGCCAGGAACCCCTCGCCGATGAGTTTCCAGAGCGCGCTGAACGTCATCCGCATCGCCGTCAAGGCGCGGCCGGACGCGATCGTCGTCAACGAAGGCGCGAACACCCTGGATTTCGCGCGCAGCATCGTGGACATGTACGAACCGCGCAAGCGCCTGGACGTGGGCACCTGGGGCATCATGGGCATCGGCATGGGCTTTTCCGTCGCCGCGGCGGTGACCACGGGCAAGCCGGTGATCGCCATCGAGGGCGACAGCGCCTTCGGCTTTTGCGGCATGGAGGTCGAGACGATCTGCCGCTACAACCTCCCGGTCTGCGTGATCGTGTTCAACAACAACGGCATCTACAAGGGCACGGACGTGAACCCCGCCGGCGGCGACGTGGCCCCCACCGTGTTCGTCAAGAACGCCCGCTACGAGTTGATGATGCAAGCCTTCGGCGGCGTGGGCGTCGGGGCGGCCACCACCGACGAGCTGGCCCGGGCCATCGACGAGGCCCTGGATTCAGGCAAGCCGACCCTGATCAACGCGGTCATCGACGAGACCGCCGGAACCGAAAGCGGCCGGATCACCGGCCTGAACCCCAACGCGAAGAAGAAATGATGAAGTGAAATTGTCACTGCGGGCTGCGCCTGCCCCGGACCTGATCCGGGGGACCTGCAATCCATGGATCCCGGGTCGAGCCCGGGATGACAAGGCCAAAAGGGTTTTGAACCATTGATGGGAGAACAGCAATGAGCAAAGCACTGGACGGCGTCAAGATCCTCGATTTCACCCATGTGCAGTCGGGTCCCACATGCACGCAACTGCTGGCCTGGATGGGCGCCGACGTGATCAAGGTGGAAAAGGCCGGCGAAGGCGATGCCACGCGCGGCCAGCTGCGCGACATCCCCGATGTGGACAGCCTGTACTTCACCATGCTCAACCACAACAAGCGCTCGATCACGCTGGACACCAAGAACCCCAAGGGCAAGGAAGTCCTGATCACGCTGATCAAGCAGTGCGACGTCCTGGTCGAGAACTTCGCTCCAGGCGCGCTGGACCGGATGGGATTTACCTGGCAACGCATCCAGGAAATCAACCCGCGGATGATCGTGGCCTCGGTCAAGGGGTTCGGTCCGGGGCCCTATGAGGACTGCAAGGTCTACGAGAACGTCGCGCAATGCGCGGGCGGGTCGGCCTCGACCACCGGTTTCGACGACGGCCCGCCGCTGGTGACCGGCGCGCAGATCGGCGACAGCGGCACCGGCGTGCACCTCGCTTTGGGCATCGTCGCGGCGCTTTACCAGCGCAACACCACCGGCCGCGGCCAGCGGGTACTGGCCCCGATGCAGGACGCCGTGCTGAACCTGTGCCGCGTCAAGCTGCGCGACCAGCAGCGCCTGGAGCGCACCGGCGAACTCGCGGAGTACCCGCAATACCCGGACATCGGGTTCGGCGAAGCCGTCCCGCGCGCGGGCAATGCCTCGGGCGGCGGCCAGCCGGGCTGGATCCTCAAGTGCAAGGGCTGGCAGAAGGACCCGAACGCCTACATCTACTTCATCACGCAGGCGGCGGCCTGGAGCGCCATCTGCAAGGTCATCGGCGAGGAAGGCTGGATCACCGACCCGAACTACGCCACGCCGAAAGCCCGCCTGCCGCATCTGAAGTCGATCTTCGCGCGGATCGAGGAGTGGACCATGACCAAGGACAAGTTCGAAGCCATGGATATCCTGAACAAGTACGACATTCCCTGCGGCCCGATCCTGTCGATGAAGGAGATCGCGCATGAGCCGTCGCTGCGCGCCAGCGGCACCGTGGTGGAGGTCGACCACCCCACGCGCGGCAAATACCTGTCCGTGGGCAACCCGATCAAGATGTCCGACAGCAGCACGGAGGTCACGCGCTCGCCGCTGTTGGGCGAGCACACCGAGGAGGTGCTGGAGCAGCTTGGCTACAGCCGCGAGCAGATCGGGCAGCTGAAAGCGCAAAAGGTTATTTAAGGAGCGAAAAATGAACAACAGCCAAGGCGACAAGGGCAAGGTCCGGCAGATCCTGGATGCGGTCAAGGCGGCCGGGCGCACCTCGCTTACCGCCCCGGAGGGCAAGCAGGTGTGCGACGCCTACGGCATCGCCGTGCCGCAGGAAGGGCTTGCCACGAGCGCGGCCCAGGCCCAGCAGCTGGCCGCGTCCATGGGCTTTCCCGTGGTCATGAAGATCGTCTCGCCCGACATCCTGCACAAGACCGAAGCCGGCGGCGTGGTCGTCGGCGTGAAGACCGCCGATGAGGCTGCGAGCGCGTACGACACCATCGTCGCCAACGCGAAGAAGTACAAGGCGCAGGCCCACATCATGGGCGTGCAGGTACAGCAGATGATCGAGGGCGGCCAGGAAGTGATCGTCGGCGCCATGACCGACCACAGCTTCGGCAAGCTGGTGGCCTTCGGCCTGGGCGGCGTGCTGGTCGAGGTGCTCAAGGACATCACGTTCCGGCTGGCGCCGGCGAGCGACGAAGACGCGCTGTCCATGCTCGACGGCATCCAGGCGGCCGAGATGCTCAAGGGCGTGCGCGGCGGCGACCCGGTGAACCGTGAGGCGCTGTCGGGCCTGATCGTGCGTGTCAGCCGGCTGGTGAGCGACTTCCCCGAAATCGCCGAGATGGACCTGAACCCGGTGTTCGCGAGCCGGGACGGCGCGATTGCCGCCGACGTTCGCATCGTGGTCGACTTCGCGCCGAAGACCCCACGCTATCGCCCGCCGGAAGACCAGGTGCTGGTGTCGATGAAGCGCATCATGCAGCCGAAGTCGCTGGCGGTGATCGGCGCTTCGTCCGAGACCGGCAAGATCGGCAACTCGGTGATGAAGAACCTGATCAACGGCGGCTACAAGGGCCAGATCTACCCCATCCACCCGAAGGACGCGGAGATCCTGGGCTACAAGGCCTACAAGAGCGTGAAGGACGTCCCGGGGGAAATCGACACCGCGGTATTCGCGATTCCCGCCAAGCTGGTCGCGGGCGCGCTCAAGGAATGCGGCGAGAAGAAAATCGCCGGAGCCGTGCTGATCCCGTCGGGCTTCGCCGAGACCGGCAACATGGAAGGCCAGGTCGAGCTGCAGAAGATCGGCCGCGAATACAACATCCGGCTGATGGGGCCCAACATCTACGGCTTCTACTACACGCCGTCCAACCTGTGCGCGACCTTCTGCACCGCCTACGACGTCAAGGGCTCGACGGCGCTGTCGTCGCAGTCCGGCGGCATCGGCATGGCCATCATCGGCTTCTCGCGCTCGGCCAAGATGGGCGTTTCGGCCATCGTCGGCCTGGGCAACAAGTCCGACATCGACGAGGACGACCTGCTGATCTTCTTCGAGCAGGACGAGAACACCAAGGTGATCGCGCAGCACTGCGAAGACCTGAAGGACGGCCGCGCCTTTGCCGAGGTTGCCCGGCGCGTGTCGAAAAAGAAGCCCGTCATCATGCTCAAGGCCGGCCGCACCGCCGCCGGCGCCAAAGCCGCCAGTTCGCACACCGGCGCCCTGGCCGGCAACGACAAGATCTACGAGGACGTGTTGCGCCAGTCGGGCGTCATCCGCGCCAGGAGCCTGCGCGACCTGCTCGACTTCGCGCGCGGCGTGCCGATGCTGCCCACGCCCAAGGGCGAGAACGTCGTCGTCATCACCGGCGCCGGCGGCTCCGGCGTGCTGCTGTCCGACGCCTGCGTGGACAACAACCTCAAGCTGATGCCCATGCCGCAAGACCTGGACGCGGCATTCCGCAAGTTCATCCCGCCCTTCGGCGCGGCCGGCAATCCCGTGGACATCACCGGGGGCGAGCCCCCCACCACGTACCAGAACACGGTGCGACTGGGCCTCGAGGACGACCGCATCCACGCGCTGATCCTGGGCTACTGGCACACCATCATCACGCCGCCCATGGTGTTCGCCAGGCTCATGGCCGAGGTGGTCGAGGAAATGCGGGCCAAGGGCAAGGTCAAGCCGGTGGTCGCCTCGCTCGCGGGCGACGTGCAGGTCGAGGAAGCCGCGCAATACCTCTATGAACACGGCATCCCGGCATATGCGTACTCCACCGAGATTCCTGTGGCGGTGCTGGGCGCCAAGTACCAGTGGGCGCGCAGCGCCGGCCTGTTGTAAGCTCAGAGCCAAGAATCCGGACTCCCGTACGCGAAGGACGCGAAGGACGCGAAAGAAATAAAGGTGTCATCCCGGGCTTGACCCGGGATCCATGGATTGCGGGTCAAGCCCGCAATGACAGGCCTTGTGTCTGGTCCTTCGCGCACTTCGCGTACGGGAGTCCGATTTAATGCATGTACTGAGCGTCTAGGAGTCACGTTGGAGCATCGAATGATCCCCATCGCGCCGCAGGTGGACGCGCGATCGCGCAAGCGCCAGGCGCCGAAGGGCCGCCGGGTGGAGCCGCAGGCATTGGCCGAAGTCCAGCAGTTGCTGGGCCCCGCCTCGCGGCAGCGCGACCTGCTGATCGAGCACCTGCACCGCATCCAGGACCGCTTCGGCCATCTGTCGGCCGCGCATCTGGCGGCACTGGCGCAGGAAATGGGACTGGCGCAGACGGAGGTCTATGAAGTCGCGTCGTTCTATCACCACTTCGATATCGTCAAGGAAGGCGGCGAGGCGCCGCCCGCGCTGACGGTGCGGGTCTGCGACGGCCTGGCCTGCGAGATGGCGGGCGCGCAGGAATTGCTCGAGCGCCTTCCCGCCATCCTGGGCCGCGAGGTACGCGTGCTGCACGCGCCCTGCATCGGCCGCTGCGAACAGGCGCCGGCCGCCGTGGTCGGCCAGAATCCGGTGCCCCGTGCCACCGTGGAAAAAATCGCCGACGCCGTGCAGGCTCGAGTGGTCAAGCATCGCCCCGAGGGATTCATCGACCTGGCGGCCTACCGGGCGGCGGGCGGGTATCGAGTGCTCAGCCAGTGCCTGCAAGGCGATCGCGACGTCGAGTCCGTGCTCGCGGTCATGGAAGCGTCGGACCTGCGCGGCCTGGGCGGCGCCGGCTTTCCGGCCGGCCGCAAATGGCGCATCGTGCGGGCCGAACCGGCGCCGCGCCTGATGGCCGTCAACATCGACGAGGGCGAACCCGGCACCTTCAAGGACCGGTTCTATCTCGAGCGCGACCCGCATCGGTTCCTGGAAGGCATGCTGATCGCGGCCTGGGCGGTGGGTATCGACGGCATCTACATTTACCTGCGCGACGAATACCACGGCTGCCGCGCCCTGCTGGAGCAGGAGCTGGCGCGGCTGCGCGCGCATCCGCCCGCCCCCGACATGCCCATGATCGAGCTGCGCCGCGGCGCCGGCGCCTACATCTGCGGCGAGGAGTCGGCCATGATCGAATCGATCGAGGGCAAGCGCGGCATGCCGCGCCTGCGGCCGCCGTACGTGGCGCAGGTCGGCCTGTTCGGCCGTCCCACGCTGGAACACAATTTCGAGACGCTGTACTGGGTGCGCGACCTGGTTGAAAAGGGCGCGGACTGGTTCAGCTCGCAAGGGCGCCGCGGCCGCAAGGGCCTGCGCTCGTTTTCCGTGTCCGGCCGCGTGAAGCAGCCCGGCGTCAAGCTGGCGCCCGCCGGCATCACGATGCAGGAACTCATCGACGAATTCTGCGGCGGCATGCTCGACGGCCACGAGCTGTATGGCTACCTGCCCGGCGGCGCTTCGGGCGGCATCCTGCCCGCCGGCCTGAGCGACGTCCCGCTGGACTTCGACACGCTCCAGCCCTATGGCTGCTTCATCGGCTCGGCCGCGATCATCGTGCTGTCGGACAAGGACAGCGCGGTGGCGGCCGCGCGCAACCTGATGCGCTTTTTCCGCGACGAATCGTGCGGGCAATGCACCCCCTGCCGGGCCGGCACGGCCAAGGCGCTGGCGCTGATCGACGAGCCGCGCTGGGACGTCGCGCTGCTGGCCGAATTGTCACAGGTCATGCGCGACGCGTCGATCTGCGGGCTGGGCCAGGCCGCGCCGAATCCGGTCGATTGCGTCATCAAGTATTTTTCCCATGAACTGGCTTGAACGCATCGGTGTTGTCATCCCGGGCTTGACCCGGGATCCATGCCGCGATCCGTGGCACTCACCGCCCGCGGGAGGTGGATTGCGGGTCAGGCCCGCAATGACAGCCCTTCCAGCCGAAGGAATTTCCCCATGAACGCAGTCACCCGACAGGAATTGGCGAAGCTCGATGCTCCGGTGGTCAGCTTCACGCTGGATGGCCGCGCAGTGACGGCGCGCGCCGGCGAAACCATCATCCAGGTCGCCGATCGCGAGGGCATCGACATTCCCCGCCTGTGCTACAAGGACGGCCTCGACGCCGTGGGCAATTGCCGCGCCTGCATGGTGGAGATCAAGGGCGAGCGCGTGCTGGCGCCCAGCTGCTGCCGCGCCCCGGCCAACGGCATGGAAGTGAACAGCAAGAGCGAGCGCGCGCTGGCCTCCCAGAAAATGGTTCTGGAACTGCTCCTGGCGGATATGCCCGAGGCCGAGTACACGCGCCTCAACGAGGTGGACCTGTGGGCGGCGCGGCTGGGCGTGGGCAAACCGCGCTTCGTCTCGCGCGGCCAGGTCCCGCCCGATGCTTCGCATCCCGCCATTGCCGTCAACCTCGATGCCTGCATCCAGTGCACGCGCTGCCTGCGCGCCTGCCGCGAGGAGCAGGTCAACGACGTGATCGGGCTGGCCTTTCGCGGCGAGCACGCGAAGATCGTGTTCGACATGGACGACCCGATGGGCATCTCCACCTGCGTGGCCTGCGGCGAGTGCGTGCAGGCCTGCCCGACCGGCGCCCTGATGCCGGCCCGCGGCGCCGCCCTGCCCGTTCCGGACAAGCAGGTGCCATCGGTGTGCCCGTACTGCGGCGTCGGCTGCCAGCTCACCTACCACATCAAGGACAACAAGATCCTGTATGTCGAAGGCCGCGACGGCCCGGCCAACCATGGGCGGCTTTGCGTGAAAGGCCGTTACGGTTTCGATTACGCGCATCATCCGCAGCGGCTCACGGTGCCTTTGATCCGGCGCGCCGGCGTGCCCAAGACGGGCGACTTCACGATGGATCCGGACCGCGTGATGGACGTGTTCCGTGAAGCGAGCTGGGAAGAAGCGCTGGAGTTCGCCGGCGGCAAGCTCAAGGCCATCCGCGACCAATACGGCAAGAAAGCGCTGGCGGGCTTCGGCTCGGCCAAGGGCAGCAACGAGGAAGCCTACCTGTTCCAGAAGCTGGTGCGCACCGGTTTCGGCAGCAACAACGTCGACCATTGCACGCGCCTGTGCCACGCCTCTTCCGTGGTCGCGCTGCTGGAAGGCATCGGCTCGGGCGCTGTCTCGAACCCGGTGATGGATGTGACCCAGGCCGAGGTGGTGATCGTGATCGGCGCGAACCCCACCGTCAACCACCCGGTGGCCGCCACCTGGATCAAGAACGCCGTGAAGAACGGCACCAAGCTCATCGTGCTGGACCCGCGCCGCTCGGAACTGGCGCGCCATGCGAGCTGGTTCCTGCAGTTCAAGCCCGACACCGACGTGGCGCTGCTCAACGCGATGATGAACGTCATCGTCACCGAGGGCCTGGTCGACGAAGCGTTCATCGCCGCACGCACGATCGGGTACGACGAGCTGCGCCGGAATGTCGAGGGCTACAGCCCGGAGGCCATGGCGCCGATCTGCGGCATCGATGCCGACATGATCCGCTTCGTGGCCCGCGCGTACGCCACGTCCGCGGCGTCGATGATCCTGTGGGGCATGGGCATCTCCCAACACGTCCACGGCACCGACAACGCGCGTTGCCTGATCGCCCTGGCGTTGATGACAGGCCAGATCGGACGTCCCGGCACCGGCCTGCATCCGCTGCGCGGCCAGAACAATGTGCAGGGCGCCTCCGACGCGGGTCTGATCCCGATGATGTACCCTGACTACCAGCACGTCTCCAGCCCGGCCGCCCGCGACAGATTCGAGCGGGCCTGGCAGCTCGCGCCGGGCACGCTCGACGACAAGCCCGGGCTGACCGTGGTCGAGGTGATGCATGCAATCGACCACGGCGAGATTCGCGGCATGTACGTGATGGGCGAGAACCCCGCGATGTCGGACCCGGACGCGAACCATGCGCGCGAGTCGCTGGCCGCGCTCGACCACCTGGTGGTGCAGGACATCTTCCTGACCGAAACCGCGTACCTCGCCGACGTGATCCTGCCGGCCACCGCGTTCCCCGAGAAGACCGGCAGCTTCACCAATACCGACCGCCTGGTCCAGATGGGCCGGCAGGCGATCGACCCGCCGGGCGACGCCCGGCAGGACCTGTGGATCATCCAGGAGATCGCCCGGCGTCTCGGCCTCGAATGGCAATACGGGCATGTCAGCGAAGTGTTCGACGAGATGCGGCGCACCATGCCCAGCATCGCGGGCATCACCTGGGACCGGCTGGAGCGCGAGCATGCGGTGACTTATCCGTGCCGCAACGAAGGCGACCCCGGCCAGCCGGTGGTGTTCGTCGAGGACTTTCCGCGCGAAGGCGGCCGCGCCCGCTTTGTGCCGGCCGACATCATCCCCGCCAATGAGCGCCCCGACGCGCAGTACCCGATGGTGCTGATCACCGGCCGCCAGCTCGAACACTGGCACACCGGCAGCATGACGCGGCGCACGAAGGTGCTGGATGCGCTCGAGCCGGACCCGGTGGCGCTGGTGCATCCGCTCGACCTGGCCGGCATGGATGCCAGGCCAGGCGACGTGGTGACGATCGCGTCGCGCCGCGGCGAGGTGTCGCTGTACGCGCGGGCCGATGAAGGCACGCCGCGCGGCGCCGTGTTCGTGCCCTTCTGCTACTACGAGGCGGCGATCAACAAGCTGACCAACGCGGCGCTGGATCCGTTCGCCAAGATCCCCGAGTTCAAGTACTGCGCCGTGCGCGTCACGCCGGGCGGCCCCGAGCCCGTGCAGGCGAGCTTCGGCGGCGGGCAGGCGCTGGAGAATTCTTTGGCGGCCTGAAAGCGGAAGCGGGCATCCGTACGCAGAGGACGCAAAGGAAGCGCAGAGGACGCAGAAGAAAACCCAAAACGGGATTTCTTCATTGAATTCTTTTGCGTCCTCTGCGCAATCTCTGCGTCCTCTGCGTACGGGAGTTTGTCTTTTATCCCGCTTTATTCCGGATGCACGGGCTCGCAGCGCACTTCGGTGGTGACGGAGTTCGCGATGAAGCACTCCTCATGCGCCTTGTGGTGCAGCTCATCGAGCTGCTCGCGGGTGGGCTGCTTCCCGCCCGAAAACACCACCTCGGGCCGCAGCGTCACCCGGGTCATCGCTATCTTTCCCGCCGCGTTGCGCGCCATCACGCCCTGCGCGTTGTCGGTATAGCGGTCCACGCAATAGCCGCCGTTCGCCGCGATCGACAGGAACCAGAGCATGTGGCAACTCGACAAGGAGGCGACGAAAGCCTCCTCGGGGTCCACGCCCGCCGGGTCCGAGTGCGGCAGCGGCACCACATGCGGCGACGACGAGCCGGTGACTTGCGCGCCGCCGTCGAAGCGCATCAGGTGGCGCCTGCTGTAGCGGTTGCCGGCAAAGTCGCGGCCGTCGCGTTGCCAGAGAATCTGTGCCGTGTAGTGATGCGACGTGAAAGTGCCATTCTGCGATAAGTCCGGTGTGCCGCCTGTTGTGCTGCCGACCCGGTCCGCGGGCTGGTCCGCACGGCCCGGCGCCGCCGCCGGAAGTTCGATGGCCGCGCCGGGGTCTTCCTCGCCTGCCACCGATTCGGACAGGTCCAGGGGCTTGCCCGCGGCAGCATCCGCGGTGCCGGTCGATGTGCCCTTAGCCGGGCTCGGATCAGTCATTTCAATTCCAGAACAGGAAAGCTTCTTCAGCGGCGCTTGGATGGTGGCTTCAGGATGGCGGCGCCTTCATCGGGCTGCCGCCCAGCATGGCGATCAGTCCGCGCAAGGCATAGGCGATCAGGGGCCAGAACAGCATGACAAGTGCCAGGGTCGTGATCGTGCCGACCAGCGGGTTGGACCAGAAAACGCCCAACCCGCCGCTGGGCCCGATCATCGATTGGCGAAACGCGGATTCCATCTTGTCGCCAAGCACGACAGCCAGCACCAGCGGCGCGAGCGGATAGCCGAGCTTTTTCAGCAGGTAGCCGATGACGCCGAACACCACCATGAACCAGACGTCGAGCATCGCGGAGTGCACCGCGTAAGCACCTATCGCGCACACCACGATGATGACCGGCGCGATGATCGAAAACGGGATGCGCAGGATCGCCGCGAAAAGCGGCACCGTGGTGAGCACGATGAACAGCCCGGCAAGATTGCCAAGATACATGCTGGCAATCAGGCCCCACACGAAATCCTTCTGCTCCACGAACAGCAGGGGCCCGGGTTGCAGCCCCCAGATCATCAGGCCTCCGAGCAGCACCGCCGCCGTGGCTGAGCCCGGAATGCCCAGCGCCAGCATCGGCAGCAACGCGGCGGTTCCGGATGCGTGGGCAGCGGTTTCCGGTGCGATGACACCCTCGAGCTGCCCGGTGCCGAATTTCTCGCCGTTCGGGGAAAAACGCTTGGCGATGCCGTACCCCATGAACGAAGCGGCGGTGGCGCCGCCCGGAGTGATTCCCATCCAGCAGCCGATTGCCGAACTGCGGATCAGCGTCATCCAGTACCTGGGCAGTCTCTTCCAGGTTTCCCAGACCACCTTCACGTCGATCCTGGCGTGCTTGCCCTCGAACGCAAGCCCTTCTTCCATGGTGATCAGGATCTCGCCGAGGCCGAAGAGTCCGATCACGACGATCAGGAAGTCGATGCCCCGCAGGAGTTGATACCAGCCGAAGGTCATGCGCAATTCGCCGCTCACGGTGTCCATTCCGATCGCGGCCAGGCCGAAGCCGAGCATCATGGAAATGATGGTTTTCCCCGGCGTCTTGGTATCGGCGCCGACAAAGCTGCAAAAGGTGAGCAGGAAGACCGCGAAGAACTCCGGCGGCCCGAACTTGAGGGCGAATTTCGATACCAGCGGCGCCAGGAACGTGATCAGCAGCACGCCCACGAAGGCGCCGATGAACGATCCGGTGAAAGACGCGGTGAGCGCCTCTCCGGCCCTGCCCTGCTGCGCCAGCGGATAGCCGTCGAACGTGGTGGCGACCGCGGACGTCTCACCCGGAATATTGAACAGGATCGAGGTGATGGCCCCGGCGAACAGCGACCCCCAGTAGATGCACGACAGCATGATGATCGCGGAGGTGGGCGGCATGGTGAACGTCAGCGGCAGCAAGATCGCCACCCCGTTCGGCCCGCCCAACCCCGGCAACACGCCGATCAGGATGCCCAGCACCAGGCCGACCGCCATCATCAGACCGTTGTACCAGGTCAGGGCGACGGCGAACCCGTGAAACAGGGCTTCCAGGTTTTCCATTGACAGCTTCTCCGGTCCTCGGTGTCAGTACCCCAGCAGGGCTTCGAGCGGGCCCTTCGGCAGCGGCACCTTGAACTGGATCTCGAACAGCCAGAACAGCACCGCGCTGACACCCACGCTGACCAGGATGACCTTGAGCCAGCTGCGTTTGTCCATCACGCGCATGAATGCCGCGATAAAGACCGCCGAGGCGACATAGATTCCGGCGAACTGGATCGCCAGGACGTAAAGCGCCGTCGGCACCAGCACCAACAGGACAAGCCGGAGCCGCTCCCAGGTCACGAAGACCGCGTGATTGCGGTTCTTGCCGAAGAACGACTTGAAAAAAACAACTGCCGCGGCGATGCACAGGATGGCGCCGATCCGAAACGGAAAGTAGCCCCCCTGTGGCCCATCGGCGGCCCAACCCGCGCCGAGCTTGTAGTTGTCGGCCATCATCACCACACCGATGAGGAAGATGACGATCCCCGCGATCGCATCCACATGGCTGTGCGACAGGCCGCCGCTGCGCGGGCGGTTGGGCAGGTTCTTGCTATCCATGGCGCCTTTCGCGCGGGCCGTGCCGGGCTATTGTTTCTTGGCGGCGAATCCGGCCTCGTTCATCAACTTGTTGTGGAAGGTCTCGTCCTTTTCCAGGAACTTGACGAAGTCCGCGCCGGTCAGGAACGTCTCCTTCAGAGCCTGTTTGTTGAGATATGCCTGCCATTCCGGCGTCGCGGTCACTTTCTTCAGCAGGTCCGCGTAGAACGCCGATTGTTCCTTGGTGGTGTCGCCCGGCAGGAAGAAGGCGCGCAGCATCTGGTATTCCACGTCGACGCCCGACTCCTTGCACGTGGGAATGTCGGACCACGCCTGGTCGTTGGTGACCTTGTCCTTGAAAGCCATGCGCTGCGCGGCGAATACGCACAGTGCCCGCACCTGGCCGGCTCGCCACTGGGCGATGTTTTCGCTCGGGTTGTTGACGTTGGAATCGGTGTGCTTGCCCACGAGCTGCGTCGCCGCCTGGCCACCGCTGGTGTAGGGGATGTACGAGAACTTCACGCCGGCCACTTTCTCGATCGCGACGGTGATGATGTGATCTTCACGCTTGGTGCCGGTGCCGCCCATCTTGAAGGTTCCGGGTGGGGCGGCTTTGACGGCGGCGATGAATTCCTTGGTGGTCTTCTCCTTCGCTTCGGAGTTGTTCCACAGCACGAACTCATCGAGGGCAATCATCGCGACCGGATTGAGCTCGCGCCAGTTGAAGGGCAGGCTGACCGCGATGGGAAGCGTGTAAATCGCCGAAAACGCCACCATGAGCTTGTGCGGGTTGCCTTTGGAAGCCTTGACATCCATGATGCCTTCCGCACCGCTCGCGCCGCCCATGTTCATGATCGCCATGGGCTGCTTCATCAGCTGGTGCTTGACGACGATCCCCTGGATGGTGCGGGCCATCTGGTCGGACGCGCCGCCGGCGCCGGCGGGCACGATCACTTCCACGGGCTTGGTCGGCTCCCAGGCGGCGTGCGCGGGCAAAGCTGCGGCAATCAATAGCAGAAAAGCGTAGGTCTTCATTGGAGGTCTCCTTCAGTAATCGTCCTGGCGGATCCGGCTCTCATCCCGCATCTGGGCTGTCATCGCCGGTATCCTGGCTGTCATCCCGGACTTGATCCGGGATCCATGTCCGATCGCGCGCCACCCTGGATTGCGGGTCAAGCCCGCAATGACAATGCCGTTTCTCATGCCGCCTTCTGCACCGCCACGCGCGCCGGATGAGAAGCAAAGAACTCCATGGCCGCCTGCACGCCGGATGCGGCGAGCTTCACGCCAGCCAGCTTCAGCCCCATCTCGCAGCCGGCCAGCGCCGCCATCAGCGTCAGGTCGTTGCAGTCACCCAGGTGGCCGATGCGGAACATCCTGCCCTTGACCTTGCCCAGTCCGGTGCCCAGCGAGCAGTCGAACCGTTCGTAGATGATCTTGCGCACCGCGTCCGCGTCCACCCCTTCGGGCATGACGACGCCGGTGAGCACCGGCGAATAGACCGACGGATCGGCGCACTGGATCTCCAGCCCCCAGGCCTGCACGGCCGCGCGCACGCCCTCGCCCCAACGCGCATGGCGCGCGAACACCGCCGGCAGGCCGCCGTGCCCGGGCTCCAGCAGCATGTCGCAGGCTTCGGCCAGCCCGTACAGCAGGTTGGTGCTGGGCGTGTACGGGAAGTAACCGGACTTGTTCATCTCGATCATCTCGTCCCAGGCCCAGAACGACTTGGGCATGCCTGCCCTGCGGCTCGCCTCGATCGCCTTGGGCGAAAGCGCGTTGAAGCTGATGCCCGGCGGCAGCATCAGGCCTTTTTGCGATCCGCTGATGCTGACGTCCACGCCCCACTCGTCGTGCCTGTAGTCCGCACAGGCCAGCCCCGAGATGGTGTCCACCATCAACAGCGCCGGATGCCGCGCGGCATCGATGGCCTTGCGCACCGCCACGATGTTGCTGGTGACGCCGGTGGAAGTTTCGTTGTGCACCACGCACACGGCCTTGATCGCATGCTGGGGATCGGCCTTCAGCCTTTCCTCGATCATGTCGGCCTGCACGCCGCGGCGCCAGCCTTCGACGCCGGGCAAGCCCAGGAATTCCGTCTTCAGCCCCAGCCGCGTGGCCATCCTGTTCCACAGGCTGGCGAAGTGGCCCGTTTCGTACATGAGCACCCGGTCGCCGGGACTCAATACGTTGGCCAGCGCCGCTTCCCAGGCGCCGGTGCCCGAGGCGGGATAAATGACGACTGGATGCCGCGTCCGGAAGATCTGCTGCAGTCCCTTCAACACGCGCAGTCCCAGGGCGGCGAACTCCGGGCCGCGATGGTCGATGGTGGGCAGGCTCATGGCGCGCAGGATGCGGTCGGGCACCGGCGACGGCCCGGGGATCTGCAGAAAATGCCGCCCCGTCGGGTGGAAGTCGAGCTTCAGCATGGAGAGAAACCTTGAAAAAACTTCTCCCTTGATTTTTGCATGCAAAATTCAAATGTCAATGGATGGTGTTACTGAGATCGTTGCTTTACAGCCCTGCTTTTTGCATACAAAATAGCAAACATGACCGCTGACATCATCTCGATTCCCCGCGCCTCTTTGCATGAACAGGTGGCCCAGCGGCTGCGCCAGATGCTGGTGGAAGGCCGGATTGCCCCCGGCGCGAAGCTCAATGAACGGGAGCTGGCCGAGGTCCTGCATGTATCGCGCACACCCTTGCGGGAAGCAATCAAGATGCTGGCGGCCGAGGGGCTGGTCGAGTTGGTCCCCAATCGCGGCGCCATCGCCGTGTCATTGAGCGAAAGCGACGTGCGCCATACCTTCGAGGTGATGGCGGGCCTGGAAGCGCTGTCGGGCGAGCTGGCGGCCCAGCGCATCACCGCCGAGGAACTCGCGGAGATCAAGGCCATGGAATTCGAGATGCTGGCCGCCTACACGCGGCGCGACCTGTCCAACTACTACCGGCTCAACGCGCTGATTCACAAGGCCATCAACGCTGCGGCCAAGAACCCGGTACTGACGGCCACCTACAACCAGGTCAATGCCCGGCTGCAGGCGCTTCGGTTCCGCTCGAACCAGGACGGCGAGAAGTGGAGCCGGGCGGTGCGAGAGCATGAAAAGATGATCGACGCGCTCGCGGCCCACGACGCCGCGGCCATGCGCGAAGTGTTGCTCAGCCACCTGTACCGCAAGCGGGACGTCGTGCTCGAGCAACTGCGCCGCGAAGCCGCGGCGCCGGTGTCCGGAGCCGCGCAATGAACGCTCCGCTGCCGCTGAAGGCCGCGCGCGGAGCTGACGGACAACCCTACGACAAGGTGGCCAGGGCCGCCAACGAAGTGGCCGGCCGGCTGGCGCAGCGGCTGGCCTCCCAAACGCAGGGCGAGGTGCTGTTCTCCGCGGCCGACCGCGGCCGCTACGCCACCGACGCCTCGATCTACCAGGTGATGCCCATCGGCGTGTTCGTGCCTCGCAGCAGCGACGACGTGAAGCTGGCCCTGGACATCTGCCGCGACCTGAAGGTGCCGGTCGTGCCGCGCGGCGCCGGCACCAGCCAGTGCGGGCAGACCGTGGGCGCGGGGCTGGTCATCGATCACTCCAAGCACGTGCGCCAGATCGTGCATTTCGACGCGGCAACCCGCACCGCCGAAGTGGAGCCCGGCATGGTGCTGGACCACCTGAACCTGGCGCTCAAGAAGCTGGGCCTGTGGTACCCGGTCGATGTCTCCACCAGCGCGCAGGCGACGCTGGGCGGCATGGCCGGCAACAACTCCTGCGGCAGCCGCAGCATCGCCTACGGCAACATGGTGCACAACGTGCTGGGCGCGCAGGCCTGGACCTCCGACGGCGAGCTGCACCGGTTCGGGCGGTTCGAGGACTGCACCGGCGCGGCGCGCGAGATCGGGCAGCGCGTCAAGGAGCTTGCCGCGGCGCTGGCGCCCGAGATCGACCTGCTCTGGCCGAGGATGTTGCGGCGCGTCGGCGGCTACAACCTCGACATCTTCGGCAATCGCAACGAACGGCCTTACACGCCCGACGGCTCGGTCAACCTCGCGCAGCTCCTGGTGGGCAGTGAAGGAACGCTGGCGCTGACCCGCTCGCTCACGCTGCAACTGGCCGAGTTGCCGAAGGCCAAGGTGCTGGGCGTGGTGAACTTCCCGACTTTCTACAAGGCCATGGACTGCGCCCAGCACATCGTGAAGCTGGGGGCCGGCAGCACGCTCACGGCGGTGGAGCTGGTCGATCGCACGATGATCGACCTGTCGCTGCAGAACCCGGCCTTCGCACCGGTGATCCGCACCGCCGTGATCGGCCAGCCCGACGCCGTGCTGCTGGTGGAGTTTTCCGGCGACGACAAGGCCGCCCTGGTGCGCAAGCTGGACGAGCTGGTGGAGCTGATGGGCGACCTGGGCCTGCCCGGCTCCGTGGTCCGCATGGAAGACGAGGCGCCGCAGAAAGACCTGTGGGAAGTGCGCAAGGCCGGCCTGAACATCATGATGAGCCTGAAGGGCGACGGCAAGCCGGTGAGCTTCATCGAGGACTGCGCCGTTCCCCTGGAACACCTGGCCGAATACACCGACGCGCTCACGCAGGTGTTCCGCAGGCACGGCACCAAAGGCACCTGGTACGCCCACGCGTCGGTGGGAACGCTGCACGTGCGTCCCATCCTGGACATGCGCTCCGACGGCG
>DATMBW010000508.1:0-5601 GCA_035559095.1 Ramlibacter sp. | reverse complement strand
GTCAAGCGCGACACCGGCTTGCGCACCGCGCGGCGCGTGAGCCACTGCTTCGTGATGGATGTGCCGGGGCACGACCAGGTCCTGATCATCACCGACGCCGCGGTCAACATCGCGCCCACGCTGGAGGACAAGGTCCACATCCTGCAGAACGCAATCGATCTGGCGCATGCGTTGGGTATGCCGGAAGTGCGGGTCGCCATTCTCTCGGCGATGGAGACCATCAACCCGAAGGTGCCGTCCACCATCGAAGCCGCGGCGTTGTGCAAGATGTTGGACCGCGGCCAGATCACCGGCGCGCTCGTCGATGGTCCGCTGGCATTGGACAACGCCATCAACCTCGCCGCCGCGAAGATCAAGAAGATCGATTCGCCAGTGGCGGGCCGCGCCAACGTGTTGCTGGTGCCCGACCTGGAGGCGGGAAACATGCTCGCCAAGAGCCTGTCCTTCCTGGCGGGGGCCGATGCCGCGGGCATCGTGCTGGGCGCCAAGGTGCCGATCATCCTGACCAGCCGGGCCGATTCGGTCCTGACGCGGCTGGCCTCCTGCGCGGTGGCGGTGATGGTTGCCAAGGCCCGCCGTGAGACCGCGAAGGCCGTGGGGTGACAGCATGGCCGACGCAATCCTCGTGCTCAACGCCGGGTCGTCCAGCCTCAAGTTCAGCGCTTTCGACGCCGGCAGCGACAAGCTCCCGCTGATGCTGAACGGCCAGATCGAAGGCCTCTACACGGCGCCGCGATTCGTGGCCAAGGATGCGCAAGGCGCGAACATCGGTTCGAAGTCCTGGGACCAAGGCACCGAGTTCGGGCACAGCGGGGCGATCGCCCACCTGATCGATTTCCTGCAGAGCCGCGGCGGGGACGACAAGCTCGTCGCCGTGGGTCACCGGGTCGTGCATGGCGGGCAGGCGTTCGCGCAAGCCGTGCGGGTCAAGCCCGAGGTGGTCGCCACGCTCGAAAAGCTGAGCCCGCTGGCGCCGCTGCACCAGCCCCACAACCTCAAGCCGATCGAGATCGTCGCGAAGCTTCGCCCCGGCCTGCCCCAGGTCGCCTGCTTCGACACCGCATTCCATCGCGCGCAGCCCGAGGTGGGGCAGGCCTTCGCGCTGCCGTCTTCGATTACCGGGCTCGGCGTGCGGCGCTATGGCTTCCATGGCTTGTCCTACGAGTACATCGCCGGCGTGTTGCCGCAATTCGACCCGAAGGCTGCCGCGGGGCGCACCGTTGTTGCGCACCTCGGAAACGGCAGCAGCATGTGCGCGATGGTCGATGGCCGCAGCGTGGCCAGCACGATGGGCTTCACCGCGGTGGACGGACTGCCGATGGGGACGCGCTGCGGCAATCTCGATCCCGGCGTCATCCTGTACCTGATCGACGAGCTCGGCATGGATGCGCGAGCCATCGAAAACCTGATCTACAAGCAATCGGGGCTGCTTGGCGTTTCCGGCCTGTCGAGCGACATGCGAACCTTGCTTGCGAGCGACGACGAGCGTGCGCGCTTCGCAGTCAACCTGTACGTCTATCGCATTGGGCGCGAGCTCGGATCACTCGCGGCCGCCGCCGGCGGTATCGACGCCCTCGTGTTCACTGCGGGGATCGGCGAGCATGCGCCGGTGATACGCGAGCAGGTCTGCCGCGACGCGGCGTGGCTGGGCGTGGTCCTGGATCCCGCGGCCAATCAGGCCGGCGGGCCGCGCATCAGCGCATCGGCCAGCAAGGTCCCGGTTTGGGTGATACCCACCAACGAAGAGCTGATGATCGCGCGCCATACCTTGGAAATCGCGGGGGCGCCGCCGCCATGAACACCGTGGTACCGCACTTTCAAGGAGGCTCAACGTGACTAACGCTCGCCCGCTATTGAAGGGTTTCAAGGTGCTGGTGTGCGGCATCGCCAACGAGCATTCCATCGCCTATGGCTGCGCCAAGGCATTTCACGAGCTCGGTGCGAACCTGGCCATCACTTACCTCAACGAGAAATCGAAGGGCTACGTGGAGCCGATCGCGCGCCAGCTGGAGGCGCCGCTCTTCATGCCGCTGGACGTCTCGCAGCCGGGCGAGCTCGAAGCCGTGTTCGCGCGGATCGGCAAGGAGTGGGGCAAGCTCGATACGCTCGTGCACTCCATCGCGTGGGCGCCCAAGGACGACCTGCAGGGCGGCTTGCTGAGCTGTTCGGCGGAAGGCTTCGCCAAGGCGATGGACGTGTCCTGCCATTCCTTCGTCCGGATGGCCCGATTAGCGGCGCCTCTGATGAAAGGCGGCGGAACGATGTTCGCGATGAGCTACTACGGCGCCAACAAGGTTGTTTCGAACTACAACGTGATGGGTCCGGTGAAGGCGGCGCTGGAGGCATCGGCGCGCTACCTGGCCTTCGAACTCGGCCCGCAGGGCATCCGCGTGCACCCCGTTTCGCCGGGGCCCCTGAAGACCCGCGCCGCTTCCGGCCTGAAGGACTTCGACCTCCTGCTCAACGAGGCGGCGCAGCGTGCACCGCTCGGCGACCTGGTCGACATCATGGATGTCGGCTTCACCTGCGCATTCCTGGCCACGCGTTATGCGCGGCGGCTCTCAGGCGAGACCATCTACGTCGATGGGGGCGTGCACATCATGGCGTAGGGTAGCTCGACGGACTTTCGCCGCCACGCGTTGATCTACCTGAGGCCCAGCCCTGATCGGCAGGGCTTTTTTCTGTCCCCGCGGTGCCACGCTGACGTCACCACTGCGGCCTGGGCAACGCAGCGGTTGCTCGAGATCTTCACGACTTTGCCAAGCCAGGCACGGCCGAGAGCGGGAAGAGGAGTTTGTAGTGAAATTCCAACTCTAGCGGACCGAAAAGCAAGCTGCAGGACCAGCCTTGGTCACCATCGCTGGGTCCTTGCCAGGCTGGCGCATTTTCTTCTTTACAATGAACTCATCAAGACGGTGTCCGTGTTAAGGCCGGGTATGCATCTTCATCCCTCACGTCCCGCTCGTTAAGGGGTCGTTGGGAGCAGGCCCCGGCGCACGGGACGGTCGAGTTCGTTATTGGGGAAACCTGAGTGAAAAACCTGCCTAT
The DNA here is from genome assembly GCA_035559095.1 of Ramlibacter sp. GTDB lineage: Bacteria > Pseudomonadota > Gammaproteobacteria > Burkholderiales > Burkholderiaceae_C > Ramlibacter. The sequence goes on along the minus strand of DATMBW010000508.1, from coordinate 2,553 downwards.
CCGCCCACTGCTTTGTCTGGTTTCGCTTTGCGCCCTTCCCACGGTTTCGAGGGCCGAACCGCCGAACCTGTTCGAGTTTCGCGCCGGCGCGGGGGTGGAGCACAACACCAACGTCCTGGCGTCGCCCACGCAGGAGCAATCGGACGATATCTCAATCCTGTCGGTCGGCGTGAAGGCCGAGCGTGACTTCGGCCTGCAGCACTTCAAAGCCGATGTCGAGTACTCGAAGTACTACTACCGCAATCTCTCGAACCTGGACTATTCAGCCCTCAACTATGCAATTGCCTTGGATTGGAGGGTCACGCCGGCGCTGCACGGCGTCCTGGGCGCGGACCAGCGCGAGTTCCGCGACATCAGCGATATCTCCGGCCGCTCCGAGATCGGCGTGCGCACGGAGCACGCGGAACTGGCGGAAGCGATCTACGACATCGACGGCGCCTGGCGCGCCTTGGCCGGCATCGGGCACACCAGCACCAGCAGCACGGTTCCCCTCACCTGGGACGCCAGTCCGACGGTGCGCAGCTGGCGCGTGGGCGGCGGCTACGAGTGGGCCTCGGGCTCGTCGCTATTCGCGCGTTTTCGCCGCGGTGACGGTGAATACCAGGCGGCCGTGCTGCCCTTGAACCCCGGTGGCTTCCGCGAAGACGAGGCCGAGCTGTTGTTCAAATGGGCACTCACGGGCAAGACCACGCTGGACGCGCGGCTCGCGCACCTGGATCGCCAGCATCCCGACGCACCGATTCGCGATTTCAGCGGCCCGGTCGGCAGCGCCGCCGTCAACTGGGAAGCCACGGGCAAGACCCGCGTTATCGCCGGCGCATACAGCGATCTCGGCAGTTCAGGGATCCAGACCGGCGGCCACGTGCGCAGCAACCGTTTCTTCATTGGGCCGGTGTGGAGGGCGACGGCGCACACCACCGTGAACGCGCGCTACGACCGGATCGCGCGCAGCTGGCAAGACATCCTGCCCGGCCTCCCGCAAAGCGGCCGCCGCGACACGATACAGATAGGAACGATCGGCGTCGACTGGACACCGCGGCGTATCGTGACGGTGTCCGCTTCGGTGCGCGGCGAGAGAGTCGACAGCAACGTCCCAGGGGCCAGCTATCGCAACACGGCCGTGGGCCTGGCGGTGAAAGTGAGTATTTGACGCCGGGACGCAATCCCGTGGTCTTCTGAAAAGAAGCCCCCCACGGCTTTCGCCCACAGCAGCAGCGGCTGCGGCTACCATGGAGCCACCCTATTGGGGAGTGACGCCTCATGCGAATTGCCGTTTCCTGCACCGCTTTGGCCATGCTGGCCGCCTGTTCCGTCGTCGTCGTGCCTCCCGAGGCCTGGACTTTCGATCCGACCCGTCCGCCGCCGAAGACGGCGCTGTCCGCCCAGGAGCTTGCCGCGCTCACCGACCGGATCGCGCAGCTGCAATTGCAGCGCAATGAAATACGCTCGCGAATCGCCGGCCAGGCCGACGTCTGGCAGCGCCAAGACCTCTATGCGCAATTGCACGGAATAGGGATGGAGCTGTCGCCCCTGGAACGCAGGCTTGGGACCGTGGCGGCTGGACGCTAGCCCGGCCGCCCCGGACGGATCAGTTGGCCGAGGCGGCGGCGCAACTGGCCCTGAGCAAAGCCCGCCGCGCCGCTGCCGGAATACTGTCGAGCAAGGCGAGCGGTGTTTCCGCCACTCGCGCTGGGCGGTCGGTGCCCAAAGGTGAACCGTTGCCGTCGGGTTGGGCGTAGTATGCGGCGCCGCTCAGGCTGATGTTGCGCCGCTGGCAGTCGAACTGCGCGCTGGCGACGAAGGAGCGATAGCCAAATCCCGCGCTATGCGGCTGCGGGGCGTCGAACGTGACGCGAATGATGCTTTCGCCAATCTGGCCGCGTGCGCGAATCGAATCCAGGTCGACCTCGACCCGGCTGGCCGCCGCGTCCGAGCCCGGGCTGGCCACGGTAAACCATTGCTCCGCGCCGGCGGGGACGCCGAGCATCACGCCGGCGGCAACACAAAGGCACTTCGCGCGCTTTCGCATGGCGGGGACCGGACGGGCTCGCGCTGCCCGGTCTGAAGTTATTTAATTCAAGCCCAGCAATTGGCGTGCCACCCTGAGATACTCGCGTCGTGCAATTGCAGGAGCTTCTTTTTTCCCAGGGTTTTGGCACGCGCCGCGTCTGCGCCGGCCTGATCCAGCAAGGCCATGTCACCGTGGAGGGCCGACAGGTCACCGACGCCGCGGCGCAATTCGAGGCGCCGGGCCTGCGCTTCAGGGTCGACGACACGCTGTGGGAGTACCACGAGAAGGCCTATGTGATGCTGCACAAGCCGGCGGGCACCGAGTGCTCGCGCAAGCCTTCGGCCTATCCGTCCATCTACACATTGCTGCCGCCGCCCTTGCGGCAGCGCCCGCAGAAGGCAGCGGTGCAGGGGGTGCAGGCGGTTGGACGGCTGGACCAGGACACCACGGGCCTGCTGCTGCTGACCGACGATGGCCAGTTCATCCATCGAATGAGCTCGCCGCGGCACCACGTGCCCAAGGTCTACGAGGTCGCCGTCAGG
>DATMBW010000507.1:0-2065 GCA_035559095.1 Ramlibacter sp. | reverse complement strand
ATGGAGTGGCGCACGCCCAACGGCTGCTCCTCCTGCCGCCCGGCCGTCAACTATTACCTGATCTCCAGCTGGCCCAAGGAAGCCAAGGACGATCCGCAGAGCCGCTACATCAACGAGCGCAGCCACGCCAACATCCAGAAGGACGGCACCTACTCGGTCATTCCGCGCATGTGGGGCGGCGAGACCACGGCCGACGAGTTGCGCCGCATCGCCAACGTGGTGGACAAGTACCGGATACCCACCGTGAAGGTCACCGGCGGCCAGCGCATCGACCTGCTGGGCGTCAAGAAGGAAGACCTGCACGGCGTCTGGAAAGACCTCGGCATGCCCTCGGGCCACGCTTATGCCAAGGCGCTGCGCACGGTGAAGACCTGCGTGGGCAGCGAATGGTGCCGCTTCGGCACCCAGGACAGCACGCAGATGGGCAAGGACCTGGAGCGCGCGCTGTGGCGCATGTACGCGCCGCACAAGGTCAAGCTGGCCGTCTCGGGCTGCCCGCGCAACTGCGCGGAGTCCGGTATCAAGGACGTGGGCGTGATCGGTGTCGACTCGGGCTGGGAAATCCACGTCGCCGGCAACGGCGGCATCAAGACCGAGGTCGCGCAATTCTTCTGCAAGGTCAAGACCGCGGCCGAAGTCCTGGAATACAGCGGCGCCTTCCTGCAGCTGTACCGCGAGGAAGGCTGGTACCTGGAGCGAACGGTGCACTACGTCAACCGGGTCGGCCTGGACTACGTGAAAAGCAGGATCCTGGAGGACCACGAAGGCCGCAAGGCATTGTGGGACCGGCTCCAATTCAGCCTGGAGGGCGAACCCGATCCCTGGTCCGAGCACGAAAGGGCGCAGGTGGATAGGCGGCAGTTCACAACCCTGGATTCCAAAGTCTCATCCGGATCTGCCATCCCGGACCCCGGATCACAGTCCGGGGCAGGCCCGATCCGGGATCCATGGATTGCGGGTCAAGCCCGCAATGACAAAGAAAGGGTTGTATGAGCGATATGAGCCTCTGGAAAGAAATCTGCCGCCTGGAAGACATCCCCGTGCTCGGCGCCCGGCGCGTGGCGCGCCCGCAAGGCATGGACGTCGCGGTGTTCCGCAATGACCAGAACCAGGTGTTCGCACTGCTGGACCGCTGCCCGCACAAGGGCGGCCCACTGTCGCAGGGCATCGTGTTCGGCACCAGCGTGGCCTGCCCGCTGCACAACTGGACCATCGGCCTGGACGACGGCAGCGCGAAGGCGCCGGACGCAGGCTGCGCCCAGAAGTTCAGCGTGAAAGTGGATGGCGGCTCGGTGTATCTCGATGCGCTGGAACTGGCCTCGCTAGCGATCGACGCGGCGCGCCCGGTGGCGGGGCCGGCGCGGCTTGCCCTCACCCCCGCCCTCTCCCAGAGGGAGAGGAAGAGGGAGTGAAATCGCATTGAAGGAAACGAAATCCACCTGCCCCTACTGCGGCGTCGGCTGCGGGGTGATCATTCAGTCGGAAGGCGGGCAGATCACCGGCGTGCGCGGCGACCCCGACCATCCGGCCAACTTCGGCCGCCTGTGCACCAAGGGCTCGAGCCTGCACCTCACGACGGCCGCGCCGATCGCGCGCCAGGCGCGCCTGCTGCACCCGATGCGGCGCGAGCGCCGCGGCGAGCGCCCGGGGCGCGTCGGCTGGGACGCTGCGCTCGCGCTCGCCGCCGACACCTTCGCGCGGGTCATCCGGCAATACGGCTGCGATGCCGTCGGCTTCTATATCTCGGGCCAGTTGCTGACCGAGGACTACTACGTCTTCAACAAGCTGGCCAAGGGCCTGATCGGCACCAACAACGTCGACACCAACTCACGCCTGTGCATGAGCAGCGCGGTGGCCGGCTACAAGGCCACGCTGGGGGCCGACGCGCCGCCCAACTGCTACGACGACGTCAACCACGCCGATTGCATCTTCATCGTCGGCAGCAACACGGCCTGGGCGCACCCCATCCTGTTCCGACGCCTCGAGGACGCGAAGGCGCGCGATCCGGGCAAGCGCGTCGTCGTCGTCGATCCGCGGCGCACCGCGACCGCGGCGTGCGCCGACC
>DATMBW010000506.1:0-5989 GCA_035559095.1 Ramlibacter sp. | reverse complement strand
GAGGGCATGCAGTTCCAGCCGGCCACGCTCACTGTGAGGCGCGGCGACAAGGTCCTATGGCGGAACAAGGACATCGTGCCGCACACCGCGACGGCGGCCGGCAAGTTCGACTCGCGCGACATCGCAATCAACCGCAGCTGGTCGTGGACTGCGAAAGCAGCGGGCCGCTTCGACTACGTCTGCACGTACCACCCCACGATGAAGGGTGCGCTCGTCGTGCAATGAGTGAGGCAGCGGCGGCCATGGATCCCGGGTCAAGCCCGGGATGACAACACCTCTGTCATTGCGGGCAGAGCCTGCCCCGGACTTGATCCGGGGACCCGCAATCCAGGTATTTGCTAAGTGGCCACGCCCTCGACTTCCGCCCTCGACGGAATCGACGCCTGCGCCCCAGCCCTGGTCACACAGATCGCCGCCGCCTTGATCGCATGCCGCAGCGCCGCTTCCATCGTGGCGCCCTCGACCAGCATCGCGCTCAAGGCGCCGATGAAGGTGTCGCCCGCGGCGGTGGTGTCGACCGCGGTCACCTTGACTGCTTCGAAGTGCCGCGCCGCCCCCGCCGTAGCCCAGACCACGCCCTGGCTGCCCAATGTGACGATCACGTGCTTGGGGCCGCGCTTAAGCAGCAGGGCCGCAGCATCCGTCGCGTTCTCTGCGTTGACGGACGGCAGTTCGCTCAGCAACCGTGCCTCGATCTCGTTGAGCACCAGGATGTCGACCAGCGGCCACAGCGCGTCCGGCAGCTCTTTCGCGGGCGCCGGATTGAGCATGACCGTGCAGCCGAGCTCCCTGGAAATGGCCGCCGCGCGGACGAGGGGCTCCATCGGCACTTCGAACTGCAGCACCAGCACGCGGGCATCGGCCAGTTTGCCGCGCAGTGCCTCCGCATCCTCCACGCTGACGCTCGCGTTGGCGCCCGGCACGATGGCGATGCAGTTCTGGGCCGCGTCGTCGACCATGATCATGGCGACACCGGTGCTGGTGGCGGTTGCGATGACGCCTTGAATGTCGATGCCGTCGGCCTGCAGCGCCGCGCGCAGTTCAGCGCCGAACGCGTCGTTGCCGACCCGGCCGGCCATGTCCACGCGCGCGCCCTGGCGTGCGCAGGCCACCGCCTGGTTGGCTCCTTTGCCGCCCGGATTGGTGATGAAGGAATGGCCCGCCAGCGTCTCGCCGGCCTCCGGCATCCTCGGAACACGGGCCACCAGGTCCATGTTGAGGCTGCCGAAGACCACCACTTTCGAGCGTGGCGGGCGGTCGGGCATCACTTGAACGCCGAGTCCATCTCGTGCAGCTTGGCCACCCGGCGGCGAAAGTCCTCGTCATCGGCGAACTTCGCCTCGAGGAAGGCGCCGATCAGGTCGTTGGCCAGCCACGGCCCGATAATTTGCGCGCCGATGCACATGACGTTGACATCATCGTGCTCGACGCTCTGGTGCGCGGAGTGGATGTCGTGGCAGACCGCCGCGCGGATGCCTCGCACCTTGTTGGCGGCGATGGACGCCCCCACGCCGGTGCCGCAGACCATGATGCCGCGCTCGGCTTCCCCCGAAAGTACCTTGGCGGTCAGCGCACGCGCGATGTCCGGAAAATCCACCGGATTCGCGTCGTGGCTGCCCACGTCGACGACCTCGTGCCCCAGGGACTTGATGTGGGCAACGACGCTGCCCTTGAGTGCCCAGCCTGCGTGGTCCGAGCCGATGACGAGTTTCATTGAACAAATTCTTTCTGAGGCTTATTGCAGCATGGCGGCGGGCAGCGCGACGCCGTAGTACTTCTTGTAGATGTCGCTGAGCTTGCCGTTCTTCAGGTTGGCGGCCACCCATTCGTCGAGCTTGGCCAGCAGCCGGGGCTCGCCCTTCTTGATGCCGATCGCCAGGTCGAAATTGCGGATGACGAACTTGGGCTCCCACGGGCCCTTGGTGCTTTTGGCCGAGATCGCGTTCACCAGCGCCACGGACGTCGCGACCATCTCCGCCTGCCCGCTTACGCCGGACGTGACCATGGTGGCGTCGTCGTCGTAGCGCACGACCTTGAAGCCTTTGTCATTGGCCATGGCCGTCAGCTCGGTGTCCTGCGTCGTGCCGCGCGTCACGGTGACGCTCTTGCCCTTCAGGTCGGCCCAGTCCTTGATCGCCGCGGCCTTGGGCGCGCCGACCACCGATTGCAGCACGGCGTATGGCTTGGAGAAGTCGATCACTTTCGCGCGATCGGGCGTCACCGACAGGGTGGAAATGATGATGTCGGCCTTGCCGGTATTGACGTTGGGGATGCGGGTGGCGCCGGTGGTCTGGATGAATTCCAGCTCCAGGCCCCAGTCCTTCGCGAGCAATTGGGCGGTTTCGACGTCCGAGCCGATCGGCTTCATGTTGGCGTCCATCATGCCGGCCGGCGGGATCGCGACGTCGGTGGAGATGCGGATCTTCTTGGCCTTCATGATGTCGTCGAGCAGGTCCGCATGGGCGGCGACGGCGGCAAGGGCCAGGCAGGATGCCACGAGAACGGAACGAACACTTGGGGCAAAGGTCATGGTATCTCCTTCAGGTTGATGGATGGGAGGTAACTTGATTCACAGCTCGGACTGGACGAACTGCTTCAACTCGGGTGTCTGGGGGTTGTCGAGAATGTCCGGGGAGCCCTTTTCCCAGGCCCGGCCGGCGTGCATGAAAACGATCTGGTCCGCGACCCTGCGCGCGAACGCCATCTCGTGCGTGACCATCACCATGGTCATGCCGCCGGAGGCGAGCTCTTCGATCACACGCAGCACTTCGCCGGTCAGCTCGGGGTCGAGCGCCGAAGTGATTTCGTCGAACAGCATGAGCTTCGGCTGCATGGCCAGGGAGCGTGCGATCGCCACGCGCTGCTGCTGGCCGCCGGAAAGCTGCTCGGGATAGGCCGAGGCCTTTTCGCTCAGGCCGACGCGCGCGAGCACGTCGGCCGCCAGGGCACGCGCCTGCTCCTTGTCCATCTTCTTGGCCGCCCGGGGCGCCAGCGTGATGTTCTCTTCGATCGTCAGGTGCGGGAACAGGTTGTAGCTCTGGAACACGATGCCCACGTCCAGGCGCAACGCTTTCAGGTCGACCGCGGGGTCGGAGACCCGGTGCCCGCACGCGACGATCTCGCCGCTGTCGATCTTTTCCAGGCGGTCGATGCAGCGCAGGGCCGTGCTCTTGCCGGACCCGCTGCGGCCGATGATGGCCGTGACCTGTCCGCGATGGACCTCCATGTCCACGCCCGTGAGGACTTTGTTGGTGCCGAAACGCTTGTGCACACCGCGCAGGACGACCACCGGTGCGTCGCTGCCGAAGTCGGGGGAGGTGTTGTTCATGTCAGGGATAGGTTCGCCTGGGGCGCGCCGCTTCTGGCCTGCCGCGCCGGGCCGGCGCGCCGCTCGAGCAGCAGGCTCCAGCGGGACACCGGATAGCACAGCGCGAAGTAGATGACGGCGATGATCAGGAAGACGGAGAACGGCTCGAAGATCGAGTTGTTGATGATCTGGCCGGAGCGCGCCAGTTCGACGAAGCCGACCACCGATGCCAGCGACGTGTTCTTGATGATCTGGACCATGAAGCCCACCGTCGGCGGCGTGGCGATGCGCACGGCCTGCGGCAGCACCACCTTCAGCATGCGCTGGGTGCGGCTGAGCGCGAGGCACTCCGCGGCCTCCCACTGCGCCTTGGGCACCGACTCGATGCAGCCGCGCCAGATTTCGCCCAGGTACGCCGAGACATAGATCGTGAGCGACATGCCCGCGGCGAGCAGCGGCGAAATCTTCATGCCGAGCGTCGGCAAGCCGAAGTAGGTGAGGAACAGGATCACGAGCAGCGGCGTGCCCTGGATCAATTGCACATAGCCGCCGGTGAGCCAGCGCAGCACTTTGGAGTCGGAGACACGGCACAGCGCGACCACGAAGCCGGCGGCGCCACCGCCCACAAAAGCCATCAGCGACAGCCCGATCGTCCACACGGCGCCCTCCAGCAGGAAGAACAGGTGGTTGGCGTTGAGGCTTCCGTTCATGTCGCAGCCCCGATCACAAGGCGGTGCCGAGCTTGCGCCGGCGCGGGAAGAGCAGGGCGCCCAGGCCCCAGAAGCCGGCGCGCATCATCAGCGACAGCACCACGTAGCCGATGCCCACCAGGATGAATGTCTCGAACGGACGATACGTGTCGGACTGCACATGGTTGGCCACGGCGGTGAGTTCCTCCGCCGAGATCTGCGAGCACACCGAGGAGGCCAGCATGAGCAGGATGAACTGGCTGGTCAGGGCAGGGTACACGCGCTCCATGGCCGGCAGCAGCACGACGTGCCAGTACACCTGCCGGCGATTGAGCGCGAGGCACTCGGCCGCCTCGATCTGGCCGCGATGGATGGAGTCGAAGCCGGCGCGCATGATCTCGGTGGCGTAGGCGCCCACGTTGATGGTGAGCGCGACCAACGCAACGGTGAATGCGGGCAGCTTCAGGCCAATGCTCGCGAGCCCGAAGTACACGAGGAAGATCTGCACCAGCAGCGGCGTGTTGCGGATGACCTCGACGTACACGGTGGCCGCGCGCTGTGCCCACGGCACGCCGCTGCGGCGCCCGATCGCGCCCAGCGTGCCGATGGTGAATCCGACCAGCGTCGCGCCGAACGCCAGGCGGATCGTCATCCAGGCGCCTTCCAGGAAGAGCGGCCAGCGCTCGAGCACGACTTGGAAGTCCAGGTTCATCGCGAGGTCCCCGGGGTCAGCAGCCCTTTAGTGGTCGGCCTGCGCGGTCATCCGGTCGTACACCCGGAACAGCGCCTGGTTGCCGTGGGCGCCCTCGCCATGCGCGCGCGCGTCCAGGTACTGGTTGGTCACGAGGGACGTGGCCGGAAGTGGAACGGACAGCGCTTGTGCCTGCTGCTGCACGAGGCGCAGGTCCTTGAGCATCAGCTCGATGCGAAAGCCGGCCGATGTGTCGCCGTCGATCATGGCGCCGCCGAGCTTGTCGAGCATCCACGAAGCGGCCGAACCGCCGAGCAGGACCTTGCGCAGCTGGTGCAGATCGACGCCCGACGCTCGCCCGAGGGCAATGGCTTCGCAGATGGCCTGGATGTTGATGCCGCAAATGAGCTGGTTGCACAGCTTCACGGTCTGGCCGGCGCCGCTGTCGCCGACGTGGGTGATCGTCGTTCCCATGGCCGCGAAGAAGCGGCGCGCCTGCTCGAACGCCGGGGCGTCGCCGCCCGCCATGATCGAGAGCGTTGCGTTCTTGGCGCCGATCGGCCCGCCGGAGACCGGTGCATCGACAAAGCCGACGCCGATGCGCTGGAAATCGGCATGCATCCGGCGCACCGCCTGCGGCGCGATCGTGCTCATGTCCACCACGAGCCGGCCGGCCGGGGGATTGGCGAGCAGCCCGTCCTCGGCGTACACGACGGCTTCGACGTCGGGCGTGTCGGGCAGCATCGTGATCACGGCGTCGGCGCCCGCGGACGCCTCGGCGATGCTTTCGGCGAAGCCGATGCCGAAGGCGGCGAGCCCCTCGGCCGACTCGCGGCGAACGTCGAACGCGGTCACCTGATGGCCGGCCTTGGCGAGATTGATGGCCATGTGGCGGCCCATCGTGCCGATGCCGATGAAGCCGACGCGGCCCTTGCCGTCGAGATTACTCATGGGGTGGTTTCCTTGGACTTGTCTTTCCGGGCGGGCGCCGTTGGCCGCTCGATCGCCTGCTGGCGCCTGAATTCGTCGCCGATGCGGAAGTGCTTGCGCAAGGCCTGGTCCGCGCGGTCTTCGTTGCCGGCGATGATGGCTTCCAGCAGGCGGCGGTGGTCCTCGACCACGGCGCGTTGCACCGTCTCGTCGCTGCGCCCTATGGGCTGGCGGCGGTCGCGGTGCGAGCGAAGCAGCAGCGTCGCCATCGCCGAGTAGAGCTGGGTCAGGGTGTCGGACTTGCTGGCGCGAACGATGGTCGAGTGGAAATTGAAATCCGCCTCGCCGCCGTGCTCGGCGCTGTGCACGGTG
>DATMBW010000505.1:0-6589 GCA_035559095.1 Ramlibacter sp. | reverse complement strand
ACGCCGGCCGCGCCCGCCTCCATCGCGTCGCGGGCGAGCGCGCGCATGACCTGTTCGACGCGCATCTGCCGTTGTTGCGTTACGAGCAGCAGCCCGGCGTCGGGCTGGCCGTGCGCAAGTACGTGCTGATGCGGCGCGGTTTGCTCACGTCGGACGCGCAGCGCAAGCCCGCCTCGGCGATGTCGGCCAAAGCGCGGGAGGAGGTCGAGTACCTGCTGGCGCGCCTGGCGCGCGTGGACGCCCGGGCGAAACTGGCCGCCTGAGCGAGGCGCCCGCGCCACCGTCCCAGGGGCCCGCGGCCCGTCACGGTTGGCTACTACTGATGCGCTTGTATCCGAGCCAGTACAAATGGCTGTGGCACTCTTGCCGGGTCCACCAACCGCCAAACCCGATGAATCTCGTAGTTGCTTCCCGCCAGGATGGTCTTCACATGCGCTTCGACGTCGAAGGCCGCTGGCGCAACGGCGACGCCCTGAAGCTGGCGTACATGGTGAAGGCCGCGGTGGCGCGGCAGCGCCAGGACCATGTGCTGATCGACCTGCGCCGCGTTGCCACGCCGCCCGACGCCGAAGGCAAATTCCTCATCTGCGACCGGCTGCGCAGGGCGTTGACGCACAACACGCGAGTCGTCCTGGTGGCCAAGACGGAGCTGGTCGACACCGACAACGTTCCGGCAGGCTTGCCACTGTGCCCGGACATCGCGCTGTTCGATGGCGAGCGGGACGCCTTGCACTGGCTCGGACTGCCATAAAGAAAAAATCCCTCGGGTTTGAACCGAGGGATGGAAGAGCCGGGGGAAGAAACTTGAAGAAAACCCGGCTGCAAGGTTGGAGTCGCGCGCCCGGCCGGGGTTCCTTTGGCGGACCAGGATTGCGCCCTGCTGTGGCGCAAAAACATTCGGTTGCATTCTGCTGCAACTCGAAATGACAAATCACAAACGCGGGGAGCACGACTGCCGTAATGTTCAGTCAATGCCCGCATGCACCTTCTAAAACGCGCCTTTGAAGCTCAGCTGTGGAAGCACGTTAATTTGTCACGTGACTGTCGAGAAAACGATTTGTCATGTCCCTGGAACTAGCTTGCAAATCAACGAGTCTGTAGGATTGCACTGACAACAGGCTCAAGCCCGGCTTCAAGTCATCCGTGGCGGCTGACAACGAGAAGCGGGGCGCGGCGTTGCTCAAGAGCCGCCGGATCTTGTCGAGTGCAACCCCATAACCGCCAACGGGTGCCACGGCCCGCGTCACGAAAGAAACCATGTCGGATTTATCGGCGAGTTCCCCATCCAGTTCCGAGGCGCCCGGCGCCGCCGAAAGTGCCCCGCCCAGCCTCTGGCCGGCGCTGAAGAAAGCCGCGGCGCGGCTGCAAGACTGGTTCGTGATCCAGTCCCTGGCTGCGAAGATCGTCGTGATCGCCGTGGCCCTGCTGATCCCGGTCACCGCCATCTACTCTTTCAATCTCAGCCAGAAGCAGGCGGCCGCGGCAAAGGAACTCAAGACCATGGCCGGCGAGCTGCCTGCCGGCGGCGTGTCGGTGTTCGACGAAAAGCTGCCGGTGGCGTTCGGCACGGGCTCGGTGCTCGGCTTCCTGGACGCCAACACGGTCCAGCGCATCACGGTCATCTACAAGCCGTTGATGTGGAACGTGTCGGAGCGTTTCATCCTGATCGAGTCGCAGGGCAAGCAATACGCCTACTACCCCAGCGACATGGAGACCAAGATCTTCGCCGACAAGGCCGTGACCGCTGCCTGGGGCGGCAAGCTGAGTTTCGTGCCGCGCGCCGACCTGGACGCGCGCAGCGTCGCCATGCTCGAGCGGCTCGACCAGCGCTTCGCCGGCGCCCGGCCCCAATCGGAAAAAGACGGCTGGAAAGCCGGGGTGAGCGGCGTGCTGTCGGCTGCGCTGACGCTGGGGCTCCTGGGCTTCCTCGTCTTCCATATGAAGGGCCAGTTCAAGACGCTCAAGTTCCTCGAGCCGGGGCAGGTGCACGGCTCCATCGACGACCTGGTCGGCATGGACGACATCAAGGCCGAGGTGGCGCAGATCAAGGACCAGTATCAACGGCGCGCGGAATATGCCGAGTACGGCATCAGCAAACCGTTCAACGTGATGTTCAGCGGCCCGGCCGGCACCGGCAAGACCAAGCTGGCCAGCTACCTGGCCAAGGAGCTGAACCTGCCGATCCTGTTCCACTCGGCGGCGAACCTGGAAACCGGCTACGTGGCCGGCGGCTCCAACACGCTCAGCCGCATCATGGCCATGGCCAAGCGCCGCAAGCGCTGCATCGTCTTCCTGGACGAGGCGCAGGACCTGTTCATGAAGCGCGGCGGCCACCGCAAGTTCGACGACGACACACAGAACACGCTGCTGTCGGTGCTGGACGGCGTGCGCAGCAAGAACGAGGCCGAGATCATCTGGATCGTCGCCAGCAACTTCAACAGCGAGTCGATGCAGATGGACGAGGCCATGCTGCGCCGCTTCCAGATGAAGGTGGACTTCCGCATGCCCAACAAGGAAGAGCGGCTGGCCATCATCGGCCACTATCTTGCGCAGCGCGCGGACAAGGTCCTGCCCGACATGGACCTGCGCCATCTGGTCGAGGTCACGGAAGGCCGCAGCCCGGCGGACCTGGAGACCATCGTCAACCAGGCCGGCATCACCGCCGTGCAGGCCGGCGACATGATCGGCGCGGACACGCTGATGCATGCGGCCGAGCGGGTGATGGTGGGCAACGTCAACGCCAGCGCCACCAAGGAACGCGATCGCGACCGCCGCGTCATCGCAATCCACGAATGGGGCCACTTCCTGGTGGACTTCGAGCTGGAGCGCAGGCGCGCCGACGGCGACTGGAGCGCGATCCTGGCGGAGATGAAGACCATCAAGATCTCGCTCAAGGCCAATCCCCGCAACAACGCGCTGGGCTTCGTGTTCCACAAGCAGGGCGCCAACCTGCTCAAGACCAAAGCCGACATCGAGCACGATGTGCGGGTGCTGCTGGGCGGAATGGCCAACGAGGAACTGTTCTTCGGCGAGGAAGGCACCACCAACGGCGCGCACAACGACATCACGCGCGTGACCAAGCTATTGCACCACGCGGTGGCCGAGATGGGCATGTACCGCAAGACACGCCTGAACTTCGGCGCGCTGTCGAGCGACGGCCACGGCGCCAGCCGCAACCTCGACGAGGAAACGCGCGGCATCATGGAAGCGCAGAGTGAGCGCCTGTACGGCGAGACCAAGGCGCTGCTGGCGCGGCTGAAGCCCCTGACCGAACACCTGGCCGGCAAACTGATGGACAAGGGCGAGATGAGCCTGGGCGAAGCGCTGTTCGAAATCCGCAGCTTCGAGGCGGCCTGCTACGAGTTCAGCAGCCGGGCCGGCCTGGCCAGCGCGAACTGAACCACGATGGATTGCGGATCAGGTCCGCAATGACGGTTCTGTCATGCCGGACTTGAGGCGCCTGGCCCGGACCTGATCCGGGGGCATCCATGTCATTGGGGCGCAGTCCGCAATGACAGCTACTAGCCGCTGCTCTTACTTGGCCGCCGGCTTGGCGGGTGCGCGCGGCGCGCCCGCGGCCGGCGGTGGCGCGGAACTGACACCCAGCCGCTTCGCGATCGTCTGCTCCAGGGTGCGAACCTTCGGCTCGACCGTGGCGCGCGTATCGGCCACGACCTTGTCCACCAGCACCTTTTGCATTTCGTCGGCCATGCGCTGGAATTTGGTGTAGGCGGGCGACTCCATGATGGAGACGACCTGCTTGAGTTCGTCTTCCGTGAACTTCTCTTCCAGCAAAGCGCCGATGGTGCCGGGCGCGAGCTTGACGGCGCGATCGCGCACCACGGGGAAAGCGTCGTCCACGTACTTCTGGACATCGGCCCGAATCTCCTTGGCAACCGCGTCCTGCTTGTCCTTGGCGACTCGCGCGGGCAGGGCATTGGCCGCACTGCCCATCAATTCAACGGCCGGCTGTTCGACCAGGCCGCGCGCCGTGGCTTCGATGCCCGGCTGCTGCACTTTGAGGATCCTGGCGACCAGTTCCTTCTTGGCGGTTGTGGACTGGGCTTGGGCCTGGGCTTGGGCCGCAGTGGTGGCGGCAACCATGACGGCGAGGGTGAAGATGGATTTTTTCAGCATGGGCCATCTTAAACGCAAGGGTGCGGTGAACCCGTGCCAAAAAACACGCGCGGGGCAAAGCCCGCTGCGTGGCGCGCGAGGCGTGTAGCGGGTGTCGGCCTGTACAGAACTGTGTCCGGCCGTTACGCCATGCCTCAAGGGCAATTCAACAGGCCGCCCTGGACAGTGCACTGCCCGCGCGGGCCCATCAGGAGCGGGCCCATCCTGTTCAGGCGCTGGCCGTCGCTGTCCCAACAACCCCCCGGGTCGCAGTTGGTGATGGCTGCGGGCCGGGGGGGCGCGAGCGGCGGCGGTGGTGGCGGCGCAGCCTGGGGCAGCGTGGGTGGCGCCGGCCGCTGGGACATGGTGGCTGGCGGCACAACCTGCGGTGTTGCCGGCGCGCCCGAGCGTCCCCGGCTGCCGCTGTCCGGCCCAAGGCATCGCAGCGCCGCGCGCTGCCGGGCTTGTGCCACCCGGTCCAGGCGGTCCTGCCGGCTGGCGGCCGGCGCGGTCAGGGCCTGCTCCAGCTCATCGCGCGCGGCCACGCATTCGCTGGAGCTCAGCGGATCCGGCTCGCCGGTCTGAGCGGCAAGAGCGGTGGCCGCCGCGGCGAGCAGCAGGCTGGCGATGATTCGGCGCATGACGGCAGTTGGAGCCGCTTTCGCATGTTCGGTTCTCCGTGCTGTCCCGGCCTTGTCCGACACGCGTGCCGCGATCGCTTGCCTAACCTTGAGGCACACGTATTCCAGGAGAGCGCCATGAGGTGGTCCCGCAGCGACACCAGCCCGACCCGCGCCAAGCGCGGCGAACTCCCCACATCGTCAGTTCCCGCGGGCAGCGACTTCGGCGACAACACGGCCAGTGAACTGGTCGAGTCCCCGCTGGCGCCCGGCCACAACCCGCTGGATCCGCACGATTTTCCGGACGGCGGCGGCAGCGGGGGCGCCGAAGCGTTCCGGCGCTCAAAGCTCAAGCGCAAACGCGAGCCGGATTCCTAGTTCGCCTTTGTCCGCGGGACAGGGCACCAACTAGGGCTTGGCGGCGTCCTTGTCCTTGACGACGCTGGCCTCCTTGTCGGGCTTGCCTTCCTCGTCCCCGGATCCGGAGGCTTTGGACTCGCCGCTTTTCGCGGTGCCGCCCTTCCGTTCGGCTTGCGACGAGCGATCCGAGCGGTCGCGGGGCGTTCCGTCGGCGCCTATCGCATCAGTCATTCCTTCGGAGGCGGCGGGATCTTCGCCCATGGCGTCCGCATTGGCGGCTTCGGTGCTGAATCGGTTAGGCATGGGTATCCCCTTCGTGGCTCATGAGGTCGTGGTCAGTGGACACTATGCGCGCGGACTCCATTGGCGTTTGTAGGACAGGGCCTGATGCGGGGCGCTTCAGCCGGCATCCCCGCCACGGCTGCCGGCCCTCCCGCGCCGGCCCGGCTTGCGAGATGATGCGCGCATGAAGATCGCCACGTTCAACGTCAACGGCATCCAGACCCGGCTGCCCAACCTGCTGCAGTGGCTGGAGCGCGAGCAGCCCGAGGTCGCCTGCCTGCAGGAACTCAAGGCACTGGACGGGATGTTTCCGCACGCGGCGCTGCTCGAGGCGGGCTACCACTCGGTGTGGAGGGGCCAGCGGTCCTGGAACGGCGTGGCAATCCTGTCGCGCGGCGAAAAGCCAGTGGAGATCCGGCGCGAACTGCCGGGCGACCCGACCGACGACCACAGCCGCTATCTCGAGGCCGCGGTCGGGGGCATCGTGGTGGCCTGCCTCTACCTGCCCAACGGCAACCCGCAGCCGGGGCCGAAATTCAACTACAAGCTGGCATGGTTCGAGCGTTTCATCGCGCATGCGGCCGGGCTGTACGGCAGCGGCCATCCGGTCGTGATGGCCGGCGACTACAACGTCGTGCCGACCGACTTCGATATCTACAACCCGCGGTCATGGCTCAAGGACGCGTTGCTGCAACCCGAAAGCCGCGAGTGCTACCAGCGGCTGCTCAAGCAGGGCTGGATCGATTCGATCCGCCACCGGTATCCACAAGAGGCGGTCTTCACGTTCTGGGATTACTTCCGCAAGCACTGGGATCGCAACGCGGGACTGCGTATCGACCACCTGCTGCTCAACGCCGAGCTGGCGCCGTGCCTGGTGGAGGCGGGCGTGGACCGGTGGGTGCGCGGCCAGGAGCATGCGAGCGACCATGCGCCGGCGTGGGTCACGCTGGATCTGTCGAAGCTGGGCAAGAAGCCGGCGGCCCGGCGCAGGACCGCCTGAATCGGAAGCGAGCGCATATTACCGAGTCATGAGCTATCAACTCCATTACTGGCCCACCATCCAGGGCCGCGGCGAATTTGTGCGGCTGGCGCTGGAAGCGGCGGGCGCGGACTATGTGGATGTCGCCCGTGGCGACGATGGGATGCCCGCGATGGCGCATTACCTCGAGCACGAGTCGGTGGCGCGTCCGCCGTTCGCGTGTCCGTTCCTG
>DATMBW010000504.1:0-2424 GCA_035559095.1 Ramlibacter sp. | reverse complement strand
GCCAGGCCGAAGGGCTGGCCTTCTCGGTCCGGGCGGGGGTCAAGCTGCCCCCTTCCTTGCGCAACATCTTCAGGGAACTGCGATCCGATGACGATGAGTCCCAGCCTCCGACCGGCTCCCTGGTGGATTGGGCCCGGCGCGGCGTGCTGCTGCTCAACGCCAGCCTGACGGTCGAGGATGGCCAGCCGGGAAGCCATGCCAGGAAGGGCTGGGAAGTGCTGACCGATGCCCTGTTGGCGGAGGTCGCCGCCCGCGCGTCGCCCTGCGTGTACATGCTGTGGGGCGCGCACGCCCAGGCCAAGGCGGCGCTAGTGGAAGAAACCGCCGCGCGCAACGGTTGCGAGGCCCTGGTATTGCAGGCCAACCACCCGTCGCCGCTGTCCGCGAGCCGGCGTCCGATGCCTTTCCTGGGCTGCGGCCATTTCGCGCTGGCGCGTGATTGGCTGGCCGCGCGCGGCTACCCCGGCGTTTTCTAGTTGCCGGTTTCCCCGGCATGCTTGCGTCGCCTGAACAGCCGGGCCAGCCAGGGCCTGAAGCCGCGCGGCCGTCCTGTGGGCGCGGTCACCGCTTCTTCGCGCGTGTCGTCCAGGTAGTCGCGGCGGATGTCCACGGTGCCGTGCTGGCCCAGCGCGGAAAAATGATGCGCCAGCCACATCGCGCCTCTGGCCTGGCCGAGTTCGAACAGCTTGCCGATCATGCCGGCATCGGTCGAGTTGCGGCTGGAAGCCGGATAGTTCGCCATATCGGCCCCGCCATCGATGCGGTGCAGCAGGACGTGCTTGCACCGGCCCGTGCGCAAGGTGCCTTCCTCGATCAGGCGATTGATGAAGTCGATCGACCGCATCTGCGTCAACAGGCCGGCATTGAAAGTCAGTTCGTTGATACGGTCGAGTATTTCCCCGGGCGATTCGGGCACGCGGTCGCGCTTGAGTGGGTTGATCTGGATCAGCATCAGGTCGCGGCTGGCGCAGGCGTCGATCAGTGGCGTCAGCGGCGGATTGACCGAATAGCCGCCGTCCCAATAGCTTTCCTCGTCGATCTGGACGGCCTGAAAGAGCATCGGCAGGCAGGCGGAAGCCATCACGGCCTGCGCGCCGAGGCGATGCCCGGTGAAAATCACGGCGCGGCCGGTGTTGACATGGGTAGCCGACACGAAGACCTTGAGGTGCGAACTGGCAATCGCACCGAAATCGATCTCGCGCTCGAGCAGATCGCGCAGCGGGTTGATGTCCAGCGGGTTGGACTGATACGGTGAAAGCAGGCTGCGCCAAGCGTTGGTGACAATGTTAGCTGGCGCCAACTCTGGTGGCAGGCCGCCCCAGAGCATGCTTGTCATTTGCTGCTGCATGGCGCCCAAGGTGCCCCAATGCGAGATTTCGCCCCAAACCCGAGCCAGCGAGTCACGCGCGCCCCGGCGTGGGTCATGCCCGGCCGCGAGCGCCTTGGCGTAGCCGCTGGCCAGGGCCACTGCGTTCACCGCGCCGGCGCTGGCGCCGCTCAGGCCGTCCAGGGCGATGCGTTCGTCGGCCAGCAGCGCGTCAAGGACGCCCCAGGTGAATGCGCCGTGCGAGCCGCCGCCCTGCAAGGCCAGATTGAGTGTTCGCATGCCGGGGGTCGAAGCAATATTCATGCGGGCTATTGTGGGCGGGGCCGATGACGGTCGCCGGGCGCTACCCTGACGCAGCCCTGATATTGAGTTCGAAGGGGCCTGGGCGGCGCAACCCATGAGCACAAATCGTGCTATATTTCGAGGTTCGCCGGAGGGGTGCCCGAGTGGCTAAAGGGGGCAGACTGTAAATCTGTTGGCTTACGCCTACGATGGTTCGAATCCATCCTCCTCCACCAGGCCTCTTGCGAGGCTCGGCGAATGTGAACGAAGTTGGTTTGTGCAGAGCGCGGTGTTGGAAACGAATTCCGCCGGGATCGCAATGAGCGGTCCTGCGGGGTTCGAAGCCTGCTGGGGTCGTTGAAGTTCGCCCGATGCGGGAGTAGTTCAATGGCAGAACCTTAGCCTTCCAAGCTAATGACGCGGGTTCGATTCCCGTCTCCCGCTCCATGAACCGGCTCGGTGTGCGGCAAGAAGAATTCGCCCTTGTGGCTCAGTGGTAGAGCACTCCCTTGGTAAGGGAGAGGCCGCGGGTCCGATTCCCGCCAAGGGCACCAGGTCAGGTGCGCGTGTCGAGGCGCGCGCGGTTGAGTTGAGATCCAGATACTTTTCGGAGTCGAAAAATGGCAAAAGCAAAATTCGAGCGGACCAAGCCGCACGTGAACGTGGGTACGATTGGCCACGTGGACCATGGCAAGACCACGCTGACGGCGGCCATCACCTCGGTGCTGGCGGCCAAGTTCGGCGGCGAAGTCAAGGCCTACGACCAGATTGACGCGGCTCCGGAAGAAAAAGCGCGCGGCATCACCATCAACACC
>DATMBW010000503.1:0-7454 GCA_035559095.1 Ramlibacter sp. | reverse complement strand
GAAGCACACGCCGCAGGACTCGAATACGCTGCCAGAAGGAACTCGGACAATACGCTTATGAAACGCAGACTCCTCCTACTCTCGTGCATCGCCATCGCGGCGGCTTTTTCCAGTTCGCTTGCGTTTGCTCAGGCCCGGCCGATCCGCCTGGTCGTGCCTTACGCTGCCGGCGGGCCGGTCGACGTGACGGCGCGGCTGCTCGCCGAGCGCGTCAAGGACAGCCTGGGCACGGTGATCATCGACAACAAGCCCGGCGCGGGCGGCAACATCGGGGCCGATGCGGTCGCCAAGGCGGCGCCGGACGGCCTGACCATCGGCATCGCCGCCGTGGCCACGCACGCGATCAACCCCTGGCTGTTCGCGAAGATGCCCTATGACGCAGCCAAGGACTTCGCGCCCATCACGCAGATGGTGCGCGTGCCCAACGTGCTGGTGATGAACGCCGAAACGGCAGCGCGCCTGAAGATCAACACCCTTGGCGACTTGATCGCGTACGGCAAGGCCAACCCCGGCAAACTCAATTACGGCAGCGGCGGCAATGGCAGTGCCGGCCATCTGGCCGGCGAGATGTTCAAGCAGGGCGCGGGCATTTTCGCGGTGCACATCCCCTACAACGGCGGCAATCCGGCGCAACTGGCGCTGCTGTCGGGCCAGGTCGATTTCAATTTCGACAACCTGGCCACCGCCGCGCCGAACATCCGCGCCGGCAAGCTCAAGGCCCTGGCGGTGACGACCCTGCGCAGATCGCCCGCGCTGCCCGATGTTCCACCGGTGGCCGATGCAATCAAGGGCTTTGCCATCGATACCTGGTGGGGACTGGTGGCGCCGGCCGGAACGCCCAGGGACGTGGTCGCCAAGCTCAATCAGGCATTCGTCGCTGCTCTGCAAGCGCCCGAGGCCCGGACCCGCTTCGCCGGCCTCATGGCGGAACCGGTACCCAGCACGCCCGAGGAATTCGCCAGTTTCATGAAAGCCGAGCTGACGAAGTACGAAAAAGTAGTGAAGCTCTCGGGCGCCAAGGTCGATTGACCCGGCTGGGTCTTGGGGAAAGCCCGGAGACGCCGCTCCCGGCTGAGCTTTCTCGCTGTACATGGCGCGGATTCAGGCGCTGCAGCTATCAAGTTCATAGCGCTCTGTCGAACTCTCCTACGCCGCATGTGCGACTTGTCCGACATATCCAGCAGTTACCGGCGGGTACATTTACTCTTCAAGAACAGGAAGAACCCGAACCAGGAGTCAGGAGCATGGCAGTCAATCGCAGCCTTCTGTGCCTCGTTGCCGCCGCTACAACGGCCCTGGTCTCGCCTGTGGTTGCGCAAACCCAGCCCGGCGGCGATTTTCCGCGCAGCTCATGGGTGCCCGCGGCTGGGCGCAGCCACCTGGGCCTGACTCTGGGCCGGTCGAGCTACAACCTCCCCTGCGGCAGCATCGCCTTTACTTGCGACGACAGCGACCGGTCGCTGCGGCTCCACGCCGGCGCCATGGTCGGCAACTTCTGGGGCGTGGAACTGGGCTACCTCAATATGGGGCGCATCGCGCGCGCCGGTGGCGAGACCCAGGCGCAAGGCTTGAACCTTAGCCTGGTGGGCAAGGCGCCGTTGGCTCGTTCATTCGGTGTCTTCGGCAAGGTCGGCACGACCTATGGCCGCACCGAAACGACGTCACTGGCCGCCAGCGGCATTACCAGTGGAAGCGACCGCGGATTCGGCCTGTCCTACGGCGCGGGCGTGAGCTTCGACTTCACTCCCCGGCTGTCCGCCACCGTGGAATGGGAAAGCAACGATTTCCGTTTTTCGGGAAGCGGACGTGATCCGGTGCGCTCGACCAGCCTGGGACTGCAATACCGGTACTGAATTCAGGGATTGCTCAGGGAGAGCAAAAGAGCGAAGGTAGGCCCGCCGCCGCAAGGCCCGCGGGCGTACCTTCATACGGACGCGCCCCTTCGACCAGCCCACCCGCGATGCAGCAGTCGGCCTTTGTCATTGCGGGCTTGACCCGCAATCCAGGAAGTCATTGATGACTTTGTCATTGCGGGCTTGACCCGCAATCCAGGAAGTCATTGATGCCCCCGTATCAAGTCCGCGGACAAAGGAAAAGCAGATCAAGAACTGGAAACGGGAGTGGAAGGTTGCCCTGATCGAGAAGACCAACCCGGACTGGCTGGACTTGTACGAATCGATCCTTTGAGCGGCGTGTGGATGCCGGGTCAAGCCCGGCATGACAAGGCAGCGGCTGCGTGGATGCCGGGCTAAGCCCGGCATGACAAGGCAGCGCCGGATCGAGTCCGCCATGGCGAAGGCAACCCGTCCCTGTCATTGCGCGCTTGACCGGTTGCTGTCATTGCGGCCTTGACCGGTTGCTGTCATTGCGGACTTGACCGGCTGTTGTCATTGCGGGCTTGACCGGTTGCTGTCATTGGGGGCTTGACCGGTGGTTGTCATTGCGGGCTTGACCCGCAATCCAGGAAGTCCTGGATGCCCCCGGATCAAGTCCGGGGCAGGCTCGCCGAGCCCGGCATGACAGGCACTTATTCGCCCAGATACGCGGCGCGGACCTTCGGGTCGCTCAGCATTTGCTTCGCGTCGCCGGACATGGTGATCAGGCCGGACTCCATCACATAGGCACGGTCGGCGATCTGCAGCGCGCGGCTGGCGTTCTGCTCCACCAGCAGGATCGTCACGCCTTGCTCGTAGACCTCGCGCACCACCTCGAAAATCTTGTCGACCATGATCGGCGACAGGCCCATGGACGGCTCGTCCATCAGCAGCACCTTGGGACGGCTCATCAGCCCGCGGCCCATGGCCAGCATCTGCTGCTCGCCGCCGGACAAGGTGCCGGCCAACTGGTCCTTGCGTTCCTTCAGCCGCGGAAAGATCGTGAACACCTTGTCCAGGTCGATGGCGACCTCGCGTTTGTCGGTGCGGATGTGGGCGCCCATCTGCAGGTTTTCGCCGATGGTCATGCGCGTGAACACGCCGCGCCCCTCCGGCACCATCGCCAGGCCCTGCTTGACGAGGTCCCATGCACCCTTGCCCTTGATGCTCTTGCCCAGGTATTCGATGTCGCCCTCGGCCATCGCCAGGATCCCGGTGACGGCCTGCATCGTCGTGGTCTTGCCCGCGCCATTGGAGCCGATCAGCGTGACCAGCTCGCCCTGACGCACCTCGAAATCGATGCCCTTGACGGCCTGGATGCCGCCATAGGCCACCTTCAGGCCGGTGACCTTCAACAGCGTCTGCTGGATCATTGCTTTGCTCCGGTGGCGGCGGCAACGGCCGGTGCGGCGCCGCCGGTGGCCACATGGTTGTGCCCGAGGTAAGCCTCGATCACCTTCTCGTTTCTCTGGACGTCGGCCGGCGTGCCCTCGGCGATCTGCTTGCCGTAATCGAGCACGGTCACGCGGTCGCACAGGCCCATCACCAGCTTCACGTCGTGTTCGATCAGGAGAATGGTCCGGTTGTCCTTGCGAATCCGGTCGATGAGCTGGCGCAGCAGGATCTTTTCGGTGGCGTTCATGCCGGCGGCCGGCTCGTCCAGCGCGATCAGCTGCGGGTCGGTGGCCAGCGCGCGGGCGATCTCGAGCCGGCGCTGGTCGCCATACGACAGCGTGCGCGCCTTGTAGTCGGCGTACTTGCCGATGCCCACGTAGTCCAGCAGCTCGTGCGAGCGCTTGGCGATCTGGGCTTCCTCGGTCTTGAAGCCGGGCGTGCGGAAGATCGCGCCCATCAGGCCCGAGTGCGTGCGGATATGACGCCCCACCATCACGTTTTCCAGGGCGGTCATTTCGGCAAACAGGCGGATGTTCTGGAACGTGCGGGCGATGCCGGCCTTGGCGACCTCGTGCACGGCTGTGGGCACGTAGGGCTTGCCCGCGAGTTCGAAGGTGCCGCTGTCGGGCGTGTACAGGCCGGTGATGACGTTGAAGAAGGTGGTCTTGCCGGCGCCGTTGGGCCCGATCAGGCCATAGACCTGGCCGCGTTCGATGGTGATGCCCACATCGCTGAGGGCCTGCAGGCCGCCAAAGCGCTTGGAGGTCCCGACGACGCGAAGTACTGTGTCTGCCATGAGTGCCTCGCGGTCAGTGGGGAATGGAGCCGGCGGCTTCGGTGCTGCGGGCCGGCCCCGGGGTGGGTGGTTTCGTCTGCAGCGACTTGCCGTGCTCCGGCGTCGGCCACAGGCCTCGCGGCCGCAGCAGCATCACGATGATCATCGCCAACGCGATCAGCAACTGGCGCAGGATGGCCGAGTCGAGACGGCCTTCGGTCATCGCTTGCAGCGGCCCGGCGACATAGCGCAGCACCTCGGGCAACGCCGACAGCAGCACCGCGCCCAGGATCACGCCCGGCAGGTGGCCGATGCCTCCCAGCACCACCATGGCCACGACCATGATCGATTCCGTCAGGCTGAACGACTCGGGCGAGACGAAGCCCTGGAACGCCGCGAACATCGCGCCCGACACGCCCCCGAACGTGGCGCCCATGCCGAAGGCCAGCAGCTTGAGGTTGCGGGTGTTGATGCCCATGGCCTTGGCCGCGATCTCGTCCTCGCGAATGGCCATCCAGGCCCGGCCGATGCGCGAGACTTCCAGGCGGTGGCAGATGACCACGCTCGCCAGCACCAGTGCGAGGAACAGGTAGTAGTACAGCGTCACCGAAGGTATGTCGAAACCGAAGACCTCCAGCGGCCGGCCCAGGTTCAGGCCCCAGAAATGCAGCGGGTCGATCTGGTTCAGGCCTTTCGGGCCGTTGGTGAGGTTGACCGGGTGGTCCAGGTTGTTCAGGAACACGCGGATGATCTCGCCGAAGCCCAGCGTGACGATGGCCAGGTAGTCGCCGCGCAGCTTGAGCGTCGGAGCGCCCAACAGGATGCCGAAGAAGCCCGCCAGCGCCGCCCCCGCCGGGATCACGACCCACAGCGGCATATGCAGGCCGGCCGGGAATGCCGCGCCGATCGCGGCAAACGTATCGGTCAGGTGCGGCGAGGCCAGCAGGCCGAACATGTAGGCGCCGATCGCGTAGAACGCGACGTACCCCAGGTCGAGCAGTCCGGCATAGCCCACGACGATGTTCAGGCCCAGGGCCAGCAGCACGTACAGCAGCGCGGCGTCGGCGATGCGCACCCAGGCGTTGCCGCCCTGCTGCAGCACCAGCGGCAGGACCAGCAGCAGCACGGCGCTGACGGCGATGACGACGTATTTGTTCTGGCGGTTGATGAAGTTCATCATGGCGTGTCCTTCCGTTCAGGCCCGTTCCGCCACGCGCTCGCCCAGCAGGCCCGAGGGCCGCAGCGTCAGCATGATGATCAGCACGATGAAAGCGAAGATGTCGGAGTAGTGGCTGCCCAGGACGCCGCCGGTCAGCACGCCGATGTAGCCGGACCCGATCGATTCGATCAGGCCCAGCAATATGCCGCCCACTACCGCGCCGGCCAGGTTACCGATGCCTCCGAACACCGCTGCCGTGAAGGCCTTCAGGCCCGGCAGGAAGCCCATGGTGTGCTGCACCGTGCCGTAGTTCGACGCGTACATCACGCCCGCGATCGTCGCCAGCACCGCGCCGATGATGAAGGTGGCGGAGATCACCACGTCCGGCTTGACGCCCATCAGGGCGGCCACGCGCGGGTTCTCCGCCGTGGCGCGCATCGCCCGCCCGAGCTTGGTGTAATTGACCAGGTAGATCATCGCCGCCAGCGACATCGCCGTGAGGCCCAGGATCATGATCTGCGTGGTGGTGATCACCGCGCCGCCGACGTGGAACGGAACGGTGGGCAGCAGCGTGGGATAGGGCTTGTAGTTGGGCTTGAAGATGATCATCGCCAGCGTCTGCAGCAGGATCGACATGCCGATGGCGGTGATGAGAGGCGCAAGACGAGGGCTGTTTCGCAACGGCCGGTAGGCGACTTTCTCGATGGTGAAATTGAGTGCCGCGGCCACGATGCAGGAGATCACCATCGCGATGGCCAGGACCAGCCAGCCCGGCAGGCCCGGCATGGCCTCACGCATGTTCACGATGATCGCCCAACTGGTCAGCGCCCCGATCATCAACACGTCACCATGCGCAAAGTTGATGAGGTTGATGATGCCGTACACCATGGTGTAGCCCAACGCTATCAAGGCGTACATGCTGCCGAGAATCAGACCGTTGATGATCTGCTGCAGCAAAGTTTCCATAGAGCAATCTCCGTTCTTCTAACCGGCCCTCGGGCCTGGATGGCGCGTGCCCCTTTTGTGCCGGCCGCTGCCTTCTCTCCGGCCGCCGGATCTTTTGAACCCGCTGCCAGTTACAAAAAACCCGCCAAGCTGCTCACGGGCGGGTGTTGTTGCAGGCGATTGTAGCGAAGCGAACGGACAGCAAAAATGCACGAATGACGGGGGTTTACCCTGCACACCGCCGCGGCGGTGGCCTTTCGGATCTCATCAGCGTTGCCGATTGTTTTTCTTCTTGAGCTCGCTCAACTTTTCTGCAATCCGCACCTCCAGGCCCCGATCGACCGGCCGGTAGAACTGCGGCGCCGCCATGCCCTGCGGAAAATAATTCTCGCCCGCGGCGTAGCCGCCCTCCTCGTCGTGCGCATACCGGTAGTCCTTGCCGTAGTCCAGGTCCTTCATCAGCTGGGTGGGCGCGTTGCGCAGGTGCAGCGGCACCGGCCGGGTGCCGTCCTTGGCGATGAACGCCTTGGCTTCCTTGAAGGCCTTGTAGACCGCGTTCGACTTGGGGGCGACGGCCAGGTAGATCACGCACTCGGCCAATGCCAGCTCGCCTTCGGGCGTGCCCAGCCGCTCGTACGTGTCCGCGGCGTCCAGCGCCACCCGCAGGGCGCGCGGGTCCGCAAGGCCGATGTCCTCGCTGGCCATGCGGATCAGCCGGCGCGCCATGTAACGCGGGTCGGCGCCGCCGTCGAGCATGCGCATGAACCAATACAGCGACGCGTCCGGGTCGGAGCCGCGCACCGACTTGTGCAGCGCGCTGATCGTGTCGTAGAACTGCTCGCCGCCCTTGTCGTAGCGCCGCATGCGCTCGCCCAGCACCTTGAGCACCCAGTCGTCGGCGATCTCCTGGTGCTGTTCCTTCCTGGCGGCGATGGCCAGGGTCTCGAGCGTGTTGAGCAGCCGCCGTGCGTCGCCGTCGGCGTAGGCGACCAGCCGGTCGAGCGCGGCTTTTTCGAGGGGCGGCACCGCCCCGATCGCCTGCGCCTTCGCCGCGATCTGCTCCAGATCGGCCTCGGTCAGCGGTTGCAGCACGTACACCACCGCACGCGACAGCAAAGCGGAGATGACCTCGAACGACGGATTCTCGGTGGTGGCGCCGATGAAGGTGAACAGGCCCGATTCCACATGGGGCAGGAAGGCGTCCTGCTGGCTCTTGTTGAACCGGTGCACCTCGTCGACGAAGACGATGGTGCGACGCCCGTGCGCCTGCGCGATCAGCGCCTGCTCCACGGCTTCGCGGATGTCC
>DATMBW010000502.1:0-14910 GCA_035559095.1 Ramlibacter sp. | reverse complement strand
CCCCGCATCAGGTCATTGCCGGCGGTGGGGGACGTGGTGGACCTGCAAGGCGTCGTCGTTCCGTCCGCGCTGCGCCGGTTTCCCGCCTTCGCCGCGCTGGCCGAGGGCGGCAAGCGCCGCATCAAGGACGTGGCCGAGGTCGGCGCGCTGATGGCCCTGGGGCAGGGCGGTCCCCTGCAAGCCGATATCATGATCGGCGACCGCGCCACCGGCAGCGTGCTGGCCCAGGCACTGGACGAGCTGCGCACGCAGTTGCCGCCCGAGGCGCTCGATGCATTCTCCGAATGGCGCGCGCGGGCGCTGGAGGGCTGGGGCAGGCAGCTGGCGGCCGGCCAGGTCCGGCTCACCAACGTGTTCGGGCGCCCCGCGATCGTGGTTGCGCCCGACGCCGGCGGGCAGGCTGCTGCCTTGTTCACCCAATCGTGGCAGCAGGTGGCGATGGGCCCATCGCTCACCGTGCACGCGGCGGACGAGCCGAAGGCCGACCTTGCGGCGGTATCCCTGAAATATCTCGGCGCCAAGCCGGCCACCTTGAATGTTCTCGGCCGGGCCGACTGGAATGCGGCTTTCGACATCGGCGCGGTCGCGATGGATGGCCGCGGCCCGGGGACGCTCGTGATGGACGTGGCCGCGGCGCCGGGCGCGGCGCGGACACCGCCCGTGGTGTCTGTTTTCCTCAACGAGGTGCTGCTCGCGGCCAAGGAGATGGAGGCCAGCGGCCGGCGCGAGCGCATCACGGCGCCGATTCCGCGCCACTTGCTGAGCACCCGCAACGACATCCGCGTGTCGTTCGTGCGGCAGCAGGCCAGCGACCGTTGCCGCGAAATGCCCGAGCCGTACCCGGTATCGGTGCTGGCCAGCAGCCACATCGTGCTTGACACGATCGAGCCGCTGGCCGACTTCAGCGGCCTGATTTCGCGTTTCGCGAACGGCGTCAATCTGCTGGTGCCGATCGCTTACCTGTACGACGCGCAGAACACGCTGCCGCGCGTGATCAGCCTGGCCTCCAGCACCGGGGTTTCGCCGGCCAGGGCGCGATTCATCCCGGTTGCCGACGTCGGGCCGCCGAAGATCAAGGGGCCGTTCCTGGCGATCGATGTCCCGCTCACGAACGCGGACCAGAGCGAGGTCAAGCTCCAGGGCGGCCGCCTGCTGCTGGCAAACGGTTCCGAGCGGCCCCTGCTGGATGTGAGCGGCCTGAACCGCGCCGGCCTGCTGGAGGTCACCAGGATCGGGCGGGATGCCGGGGCGATCTATCGCACGCTGGGCCGCGATGCGCCGCCCATGGACCAGCCCATGCAGCTGTCCGGAGGCAACATCGCGGTGATCGGCGTGAGCGGGCTGCGCGCCGAGCTCAATACCGTGGATCCGTCAGGGCAGGGAATGGCGCGCGAGGCGCGGCCGTCGCTCACGGATCGCAGCTTCTGGTGGCTGTTGCCCCTGGTGGTGCTGGCCTTCCTTGCCGCGTTGCTGGTGTACGCGCGCCGCGTGTACCGGCGCAAGAACGGGCATGGCTGAAGCTCGCCTCAGGCGGCCGCGGCCTGGGCCTGCGAGACACGAAAGCACAGGTGCGAGCAATAGTCCACGAGCGAGTCGATTTCGGTCGATTTGTCGAACACGGCGTCCACGCCCAGTTGCGCACAGCGCTTGCGCACGTTGGCGTTGACGTAGTTGCTGAAGACGATGACCTTCTGGACAGAGTGCCGGCGCGCGACGCGCTGCGCCAGGTGGATGCCGCTGCCTTGCTGCAGGAACAGGTCCACGATCAGGATATCCCAGTGGTCCATGTTCTTGTCAAGCCAGGCGAGGGCGTCATCCTCGGTCGCGCTCGTTCCCGCAACCTTCACGCAAGTGAGTTCCTCCAGCGTTCCGACCAGGTTTTCGCGAATGGTGGCGTTGTCCTCGACGATGTAGGCATTAAGCTGCACGGGAAACTCACTTCGTAAAGGTTTTTCGATTTCAGTTACTGTATGCACAAGGATTCCTGGCTCGCACCGGATGAGTCCGCGTCCTCTTGTAGGACGCAGCCTACCGGCACAGGCAGCGCAGCCGTAGCGCCTAAACTCGGGGTCGCCATTCATCTAACCGCCCTTGAACCTATGGACCCGGACCGGCTGCGACAGGCCCACAGCCTGTTGAAACTGCTGGAGCGCACCGCCTTCGTCGGCGTGTGGACGCTCGATCTCGCGACGGACCGGCTGGAGTGGTCCGACCAGCTGGCCGCGATCCACGACGCCCATCCAGGCTTCACGCCGGCCCGCGAGGACACCTTCGCGCTGTATGCACCCGAGTGGCGCGAACAGGTGCGGGCCCTGGTGCAGGCTTGCGCGGACGCGGGCGAGTCCTTCGACGAGGAGATGCAGATCCTCACCCTGCGGGGACGGCGCGCGTGGGTGCGCACCGTGGGCCATCCGGTGCGCGACGCCGCCGGCGGGATCGTGCGGGTCGAAGGCGCCGTGCAGGAGATCGCGCCGCACGGGCACAGGGCGGGAACCTTGCTGCGGCACACGGCGAGCATGGGCGGCGAGATGGGAGGCGGCGAGGCCTTCGCGACGATCGACCGCGAAGGGCGCATCACGTATGTCAACGAGCAGGCCGAGCGCCTGTTGGGAAAATCGGCGGCCGATCTGCTGGGCCGCAAGATCTGGAACTCGTTCCAGAAGTCGGTGCGGCTGCGCCTGGAGGAGCAGTTCACCCGCACGTTCGGGCCGGACGACATCCTGGAACTCGAGGAGCTCGACGCGAACCTGTCCCGTCGGATCGAGGCCCGGGGCTATCCCTTCGGCGCCGGCCTGGCGGTGCACCTGCGCGACGTGACCACGCGACACAAGTCCCAGGAGCAGCTCAGGCTGCTGGAAAGCAGCATTGCGCGCCTGAACGACATCGTGATCATTACCGAGGCCGGGCCGTTCAGCGCGCCGGGGCCGCGCATCGTATTCGTCAATGAGGCGTTCGAGCGCCGCACCGGATACTCGCCGCAAGAGGTGCTCGGGCGCACGCCGCGGCTGCTGCAGGGACCCGGTACGCAGCGCGCGGAACTGGACCGGATCCGCGCGGCGATGGAGCAGTGGCAGCCCGCGCGCGTCGATCTGATCAACTACAAGAAGAACGGCGAAGCCTTCTGGGTGGACCTGGAGGTCTCGCCGGTGTGGGACCACGAACGCAAGCTCACGCACTGGGTGGCGGTGGGCCGCGACATCACGGAACGCAAGACCGCGGAGGAAAAAATCCAGTACCTCGCGTTCTACGACCCGCTGACGCGGCTGCCCAACCGCCAGCTGCTATTGGACCGCCTGCAGCGCGCGCTCTCCGACATGGACCGCCCGCGCGAGGGCGCGTTGATGTTCATCGACCTGGACAACTTCAAGGTCCTCAACGACACGATGGGCCATCAGAAAGGCGACCTTCTGCTGCAACAGGTGGCCGAGCGCCTGCGCTCGTGCGTGGCGCGCGGCGACACGGTGGCCCGGCTGGGCGGCGACGAATTCGTGATCCTGCTCGAGAACAGCGGGCACAAGCCGCTGGACCCGGCCGCCGGCGCGCGCATCGTCAGCGAGCGCATCCTGGCCAAGCTGGGCGAGCCGTACCTGTTGTCGGGCCATCTGCACCACAACACCTGCAGCATCGGCGTGACGCTGTTCGGCCGCGCACCGTGGACGGTCAGCGAACTGCTCAAGCAGGCGGACCTCGCGATGTACCAGGCCAAGGGGGCCGGCCGCAACACGTTCCGATTTTTCGATCCGGAGATGCAGGCCGTGGTGACGGCGAACGCGGCGCTGGCCACCGACCTGCGTGAAGCCTGGCGCGAGAGCCAGTTCCTGATCGATTACCAGCCCCAGGTCGGCGCCGATGGGCGGATGAAAGGCGTGGAGGCGTTGCTGCGCTGGCGCCATCCGCAGCGTGAGCTGGTGCCGCCGGCGCATTTCATCTCGACGGCCGAGGAGACTTCGCTCATCGTGCCGATCGGGCGCTGGGTGCTGGAGCAGGCCTGCGCGCAGTTGGCGCTGTGGGCGAAAAGGCCGGACCGGCGCCACCTGAGCATCGCGGTGAACGTCAGCGTGCGCCAGTTCCGCGATCCCGATTTTGTCGACCAGGTCATGACCGCCATCGAGGAGTCGGGCATCGCGCCGCACAAGCTGGAGCTGGAGCTGACCGAGAGCCTGCTGGCCGACGGGATCGAGGTCACGGTGGCCAAGATGGGCAGCCTCAAGGAGATGGGCGTCGCCTTGTCGCTGGACGACTTCGGTATCGGCTACTCCTCGCTGTCCTACCTCAAGCGGCTGCCGTTGGACCAGCTCAAGATCGATCGCGAGTTCGTCAAGGACATCCTGACCGACGCCAACGACGCCGCCATCGCGCGCACCATCGTCGGGCTGGCCCAGAGCCTGGGGCTGGGGGTGATCGCCGAAGGCGTCGAAACCGAGGCCCAGCGCTTGTTCCTGGCGCAACAGGGCTGCTACGCGTACCAGGGTTATCTGTTCTGCCGGCCGCTGCCGATCGATCAGCTCGAAGCCTTCATGGACGAGAAGGAGTCCTGAACGCCCGGCGCCGTGATCAGGTCGGCGCGATGCGCAGCGGCGCCGTGGGCACGGCGCGCGGCATCCGCATGACGATCTGGTCGGGGCCTTGCACCAGTTCCACCGATTCGGCGGTGGCCAGGGCCTGGACATCGGCCCAGTCCAGCTGGCGGTAGCTCAGTCCGAACGGCAAGGCCTCGAACTCGTCCTGCCGCGGGCTGATGCGCACGGAAATCTCGGCGAAGCTGCCCTGGACTTCGGCCCTCACCCGCACCTCGGATGGACCCGCGGCCGCATCCGTCGCGGTGATCAGCGAGGCCATCAGCAGGCTGCGCAGCGTCACGCGCCACACCTCGAAATCGCTGTCCGGCAGTTCCTTGACGATCGAAAAACCGCGGAAGTTGAAATTGGTGCTCAGCAGGGCCAGGCACTCCTCGATACCCTGGGCCAGACGCACTCCCTCGTCTTCGCCAGGTTCGATCCAGGTGGCGACCTTCAGGCAGTTGGTCACGGCGTCGCGCGCCAGCCGGTTGAGTTTGGAGATGCTGGACTGGAAATCCGCCGGAGACGAGGATCCGCGTTCGAGCCGGGCGTTCAGCACTTCGGCCATCATCGAAATCGCCTGCAGGTTGACCACCATGTCGTGCTTGAGTGCCGGCGCGATTCGGCGCAGCACACCATAGCGTGCGGCTTCGGCGCCGGTCCGGGGTCTGCGGCCGGCGCCCGCGCCGGCTTGTGTCGCCTCGGCCACTACCGTGCCGCCCTCATCCGAGCCCCAACGCGCGCGCTGTCCTTGCTGTTCCAGCTCATCTTCGGCGCTTCGGGTGTCGGGGTTCATGCTAGCTGCCCGCTGGCTCGGCACTGCGCCACCGGGCTGCTTGGGGGGTCGGCTCGGTGGCGGGCGAGGCATGCGGGCGTTTTGGGCAGAGAATGGACGGCCGGGCGGCCCATGACTTCTCCTGAGATAGGGCATGTTCCCATGATCGACACATCCCGGCCTGTAGGACAAGTCGTATGCAATTGTAGGACAAGGCCGAAGCGGGCGGGCGCGGGCCCCCGCTATGCTTGCGGTATGAACAAGGCGTTCATCAGGGATACCGAAGACGACGACGAGGAAGAAGTCTCGTTGCCCGAACTCGCGAGCGGCGCCAAGAACTACATGACGCCGGCGGGCTACGCGCGGCTGCGCGCCGAATTGCTGCAATTGATGGACGACGAACGGCCCAAGGTGGTCGAGGCCGTGCACTGGGCCGCGCTCAACGGCGACCGTTCCGAGAACGGCGACTACATCTATGGCAAGAAACGGCTGCGCGAGATCGACCGGCGCATCCGCTTCCTGACCAGGCGGCTGGAGGTCGCCGAGGTAACGGACCCGGCCGTGCATCACGGCGAGGACCAGGTGTTCTTCGGCGCCACGGTCACCTATGCCGAGGAATCCGGGCAGCAGCGCACGGTCACCATCCTGGGAATCGACGAGTCCGATAGCGGCCACGGCCAGGTCAGCTGGATCTCGCCGATCGCACGGGCCCTGCTCAAGGCGCGCGAGGGCGACGTGGTCAAGCTGATCACGCCGGCGGGCGCGCAGGAGATCGAAGTGCTGCGGGTGAGCTATCCCGCACCGCTGGCCGGCTCAGGCCGGTGAGTTCCCGGTCGGCTTGCTCACACGGTCTGCAGACGCTGGCGCATTCCGCCGGTCATCCAGAGGCCGCCGTCGCTGCCTGCGATCAAGGCCTCGACACCGCGCGTGCCGCGGACCAGCTCGCGTGCCGCCGGCGGGTCGAGCACCATGGCCGCCGCGCCCAGGCCGTTGACGCTGGCCAGGTCGCTGCCGATCAGCGTGACGCCATGGGCCCCTCGGGTGGGATAGCCGGTTTTCGGGTCGAGCACATGGTGGTAGCGTCGCCCGCCGCGCACGAAGAAGCGCTCGTAATCGCCGGATGAAGCGACGAAGCCTTCCCGCACGTCGAGCGCGGCCAGCAATGCGTCCGGCCGGCGTGGATCGCGGATGCCGACCCGCCAGGGCCGCATCGAAGCGTCGCTCATGGCAACGACGTCGCCCCCGCCGTTGATGAGGGCATTCGCGATGCCATGCTGACGCATGGTATTCAGGCCGGCCTCGAGGATATACAGCTTCGCAATTCCACCGAGGTCGATCCGCATCCCGCGCTTGGTCAGGTACGCCGTGCCGGCGCGGCCATCCAGCACCAGGTTGCGCCAGCCGACGTCCGTCAAGTGGGCGGCTATGTAGCCCGGTGGCGGCATCTGGGGATGCTGCGCATCGAAGTGCCAGCGCCCCACCGAACCGATGGTCACATCGAACGCGCCGCTGCTGCGCTGTGAAACGTCACGCGCCATCGCCAGCACCTGCATCAGCTCGGGCTCGATGGGCACCGGCTGCAGTCCGGCCGCGAGGTTGATGGCGGCCACGCGGCTGGTGGGCTCGTAATGGCTCATCATGTCGACGAGCCGGCGCATCCGGGTGAAGGCCGCGGCCTGCGCGGCCTTCAGCTGTTCCGGATCGTGGGCCACGGCCGCGATGTCGACCAAGGTGCCCATCAATGGGCGCGACTCGCGCAGGCGGATCGGCTCGGCGCGCGAGTGGCCGGCGATGGGCCATGCGGCGAGGCAGGCCCCCAGCGCGGTGCCTATCGACAGGCGGCGGCGCGCCGCGCTGGCGAGCCCGCCAGGACGCGCCCGGTCGCTGCCAATTGAATGGGCGTTGTGATCCACGTTCGCGTCGCGGGACGTTCGCGTGACGTTCAGCGCGATGCGTCGGTCATGTACTGGACGGCCGCTTTGACTTCATCGTCGGTCAGTGCCGGCGCGCCGCCCTTCGGCGGCATCTGGCCCTTCGCACCGGTGAAGCCTTCGAGCGCGTGCTTGTTGAGCACGTCCATCCCTTGCGCGATGCGCGGGCCCCAGTCGGCCTTGTCTCCCGGCTTGGGCGCACCGGCGACGCCGGCCGCGTGGCACACCGCGCAGGTCTTGCCGAAGACGGATTTGCCGACGGTGTTTTCGGCTGCGGCCGGCGCTGCGGCAGCGGGGGCCGGGGCCGATGTGCCCGACGGCGAGGCGGCGGGTGCGGCGGGTGCGGCGGTCTCCTGTTTGCCGCAGGCCGCAAGCAGCGCTACGGCACAAATAGCCACGGAGAGTTTGATGTGTTTCATGGGAGCAAGTTGAAGATCGGACAAAGCAGTCGCGGATTCTACGGCGCATGTCGGCGATCCAATTCGCCTGGATTCCCGGCGCGATTGACAAATCGCAATGGATGACTACGTGCGCGCAAGGATGATTCTGCATTGGAAAGCAAGAAGGTGAATTCAAAATCCTTCTTTACATGTGTGTTGACGTTGTTACAAGGAAGTTTCATGAGTGAAGGGGTGAGCAAACATGTGGAACCGCAACCGGAAATGCGCCGTCGCGGATTCCTGAACACCGCCGCAGTGGCCGGTCTCGCCGGCATCGGCGTGGCGGCTTGCTCGGACAAGCCGGCCTCGGCGCCGGCGGCGAGCAAAGCACCGGCGAGCGCCGCGCATTCGCAGGCGGGCGAAGGCAGCAACGGCACCCATCTGAAGCCGGGTGAGCTCGACACCTACTACGGCCTGTGGAGCGGTGGCCATACCGGCGACCTGCGCGTGCTGGGGATGCCCTCGGGCCGCGAAATCACCCGCATTCCGGTGTTCGTGCCGGACGCGCTGGTCGGCTGGGGCGTCACCAACGAGTCCAAGAAGATCATGGGCACCAAGGCCGACGGCAGCCTGAAGTACACGGTGGCCGACACGCACCACGTGCACGCCTCCTACAAGGACGGCAACTACGACGGCCGCTACGCCTGGATCAACGACAAGATCAACAGCCGCATCGCGCGTGTCCGCCTCGACTACTTTGTCTGCGACAAGATCACCGATCTGCCCAACGTGCAGGGCTTTCACGGCATCTTCCCGGACAAACGCGACCCGGTGGATCCCAACATCAACTACACGACCCGCGTGTTCTGCGGCGCCGAGTTCTCTGTTCCCCTGCCCAACACGGGCCTGGAGGACGGGGCCAAGTACCGCTCGATGTTCACCTGCGTGGACGCCGAGACGATGGAAGTGCGCTGGCAGGTCCTGATCGACGGCAACTGCGACCTCACGGCCACGTCCTACGACGGCAAGCTGGCCGCGACCAACCAGTACAACACGGAGATGGGCGTCAAGTACGAGGACATGATGGCCGCGGAGCGCGACGCCTGCCTGTTCTTCAACATCGCCCGCATCGAGGCGGCCGTCAAGGCCGGCAAGTTCAAGACCATCGGCACCTCCAAGGTGCCGGTCGTCGACGGCACGCGCGAAGCCAACAAGGACCCGAAGACGGCCCTGACCGCCTACGTGTCGGTGCCGAAGAATCCGCACGGCGTGAACGCCAGCCCGGACGGCAAGTACTTCATCTGCGCCGGCAAGCTGTCGCCCACGGGGACCGTGATCGAGCTGGCCAAGGTGCTGGAGTACTTCGACGGCAAGCTGGCGAAGGCCGACGACACGATCGTCGCCGAAGTCGAGCTGGGCCTGGGCCCGCTGCACACCGCCTTCGACGGCCGCGGCAATGCCTACACCACGCTGTTCCTGGACAGCCAGGTGGTCAAGTGGAACGTCGAGGCCGCGATCAAGTTCCACAAGGGCGACAAGAACGCCAAGTACGTGGTCGACCGCATCGACGTGCAGTACCAGCCGGGCCACCTGAACGCGAGCCAGTCCGAGACCAAGGCTGCCGACGGCAAGTACCTGGCCGTGGGCTGCAAGTTCTCCAAGGACCGCTTCCTGCCCGCCGGCCCGCTGCACCCCGAGAACGAGCAGCTGATCGACATCTCGGGCGACAAGATGGTGCTGCTGGCCGACCACCCGGTGCGCGGCGAGCCGCACGACTTCATCATCTTCAAGCGCGAGCTGATCAAGTCCAAGCCGGTCTACAACATCGACGACTCGCCCATCGCGGTGAAGGACCCGAAGGAAAGCGGCGTGGTGCGCAACGGCCGCAAGGTCACGGTCAAGATGACGTCGCTGGCGCCGGCCTTCAGCATGCGCGAGTTCAAGCTGAAGAAGGGTGACGAGGTCACGCTGATCCTGACCAACCTGGACAAGGTGCAGGACTTGACGCACGGCTTCGCGATCCCGAACCACAACGTCAACTTCATCGTGAACCCGCAGGAGACGAAGTCCGTCACCTTCGTGGCGGACAAGCCCGGCGTCTTCTGGTGCTACTGCACGCACTTCTGCCACGCGCTCCACCTGGAGATGCGCACCCGCATGATCGTCGAGGGTTGACCACCCCCGAAGCGGCCTTTGGCCGCCCAGGGCAGCCGCCAGAGGCGGCAGCTCTTCGGGCCGTCCAAGCCTGCGCAGGCAGGCTTGGAGCCGCGGCCCTCAGCCCCCTCAAGGGGCCGAGCGTGACCTGAATGTGATGAACCTGTTCTCTTACCTGTTGCGCCTGTGCGCTGTGGCCGCCGCATTGCTGGCGTCGCCGTCCCTGTGGGCCACCGCCTACGAGGCGGCGCTGCCCGACGAGATCCACACCGCGAAAAAGCTGTGCGACTTCGCGCCGTGCGCGGAAGTGTTTCCGGGCGCGACCTCGTTTTCCGACCGCAAGGGCCAGCCGCCGTATGTCGAGGCCTATGCGGACGAGAACGGAAAGCAACGCCTGCTCGGCTACGTGATGCTGTCGACCGACATCACCGACACGCCCGCTTATTCGGGTAAGCCGGTGGTCACGCTGATCGGCATGGACACCAATGGCCGCTTTGTGGGCGTGAAGGTGCTCAAGCACTCGGAGCCCATCCTGCTGCTGGGCATTCCGGAAAGCGCGCTGAAGAAGTTCAATGACCAGTACGTCGGCAAGTTCGTCGGCGACAAGATAGAAATCGGCCACTCGCGCCCCGACGAGCGCGTGATCGGGCTGGATGCGATCTCCGGCGCTACCGTCACCGTGATCGCGCAGAACCAGGTGATGACCAGCTCGGGCGCCGCCATCGCCCGCCAGACGGGCATTCTCGCGCCCACCATCCGCGCGCAGGCGAAATTCACCGACACCCGGCGCCAAGCCGACTGGGCAGCGTTGGTCGACGAAGGCGCGGTGCAGCGCCTGGTCGTCGCGCCCGAGCAGGTGGGCCTGGAACACACCGGCTCGCCTTTCATCGAGCTGTGGTTCGGCTACCTGAACCAGCCGGACATCGGCCGCGCCTTGCTCGGCGACGCCGGCTGGTCCAGCCTCATGTCGCGGCTCAAGCCCGGCGAGCACGCGCTGTTCGTGATCCGCACCCAAGGCACTGAGTCGTTCAAAGGCTCGGGTTTCGTGCGCGGCGGCATCTACGACCGCGTGCAGGTGCGCCAGGGCATGGATGCCTTCACCTTCCGCGACCTCGATTACCTGAACCTCTATGGACTGGAGGCGGCGGGCGCGCCGCGCTTCACCGAGTCGGCCATCTTCATCGTGCGCTCGCCGGCGTTTTCGGGGGCATACCCCTGGAAGCTGAGCCTGCTGGGCAACCGCGTGGACCGGGCTACCGGTACGCGCAGCTTCGCCAACTTCGATGCGCAATACTGGCTGCCGGACTGGGCGCTGGAGGGCGGCCGGCCGCAGCTGGATGAACCCGAGGCCGCCTGGGTCAAGGTATGGAAGTCCGACGCGGTCGAGATCGGGCTGTTCGCCGCGCTGCTGGTCGCGGTGGCCACCGTCTACGCGCTGCGCGACCGGCTGACCCGGCGCGCCACGCGCAAAAACAAGTGGCCGGTCAACGTGTTCAAGTACTCGGCCTGGATCGCCAGCATCGGTTTCGTCGGCTTCGGCCTGATGGCGCAGCCTTCCATCACGCAGGTGCTGACCTGGTTCCACGCGCTGCTGTTTCACTGGACCTGGGAGCTGTTCCTCAGCGATCCCTTCATCTTCCTGTTCTGGCTCTTCATCATGGCCACCGTGTTCGTGTGGGGACGCGGGCTGTTCTGCGGCTGGCTGTGCCCGTTCGGCTCGCTGTCGGAGCTGCTCTACAAGGTGGGCGGCGCGATCGGCCTCAAGCGCTTCCAGCGCGCCTTGCCCCGGGCCTTGCACGACAAGCTGAAGTGGATCAAATACGGCGTCTTTGTCGGCCTGCTTGGCGTGTCGATGTTCTCGATGGGCTGGGCCGAGATGCTGGCCGAGGTGGAGCCATTCAAGACCACGTTCCTGGTCGGCTGGTTCGAGCGCTCCTGGCCGTACACGCTGTTCGCCGCCGGCATCCTGGGCCTGTCGGTTTTCATCGAGCGGCCGTTCTGCAAGTACCTGTGCCCGCTGGGCGCCTCGCTCGCGATGCCTTCGACCTTCCGCTGGTTCGGCCTGCGCCGCAAGCAGGAATGCAGCAGCTGCAAGGCCTGCGCCGCGGGCTGCGGCTCGCAGGCGATCGACGCCGACGGCCGCATCGACCACCGCGAGTGCCTGCACTGTCTCGACTGCATGATTCTCTACACCGACGCGCACGTCTGCCCGCCGCTTGCCAAGGAGCGCAAGCACTGCGAACGCAGCGGCCTGCCGCTCACGCCGATCGGGCGCGACGGCTACTACATTCCCATTTACCCGGTGCCGGCCGAGCGGCCGGCGCGCCCTGCCTAAAGGCTAAGTCATGGTCGACCCCCGCATGCCCACCGATCCGGCCGAGCCGTCCTACATTGCTTCGCAGCCGGGCGTGTGCGGCTGGTTGTGCGCCGAAGTCTGGGACCATGTCTGGCCCTGGCGGCGCGGCGCCGGCCTGCCTCATCGCGCCTTGCAGGCAGCCGGGTTCTCGCTGGCCGTGGCCGCGACGCTGGTCTGGGTGCTGGCCGCCATGGGGCAGCTGCGCGCCGGCGCCGTCATCGGCTGGTGGATCGGCTGGAGCGTCTACGAAGTGCTGATCCGGCTGAACTCCAAGTGCTACGTCAAGGACGGTCCCTGGTGGGGCCGGCGCTACCGCGTGGCGGGCGTGATGGACATGCTGTGCTACGTCGGCTTCAAGAACCTGCTGATCGGCGCCTCGTTGTTCCTGGCGCTGAAGGCGCTGGGCCGGATCTGGGTGTGAGGGTCGCGTGATGCTGATCCGCCTCGTCCTGTCGCTGCTGTGCCTGGCGCCGCTGGCGTCGCACGCCGCCACCTGGACGGTGCAGCCTGGCCAGGCGATCCAGCCGGTGATCGAGCGCGCGGCGGCGGGCGATGTCGTGGAAGTGCAGCGCGGCCACTACCCTGGCAACCTGGTGATTGGCAAGCCGCTGACGCTGCGCGGCATTCAGCGGCCCACCATCAGCGGCGGCCTGCAG
Source organism: Ramlibacter sp. (assembly GCA_035559095.1). Classification (GTDB taxonomy): domain Bacteria; phylum Pseudomonadota; class Gammaproteobacteria; order Burkholderiales; family Burkholderiaceae_C; genus Ramlibacter. Next base: position 2,099 of record DATMBW010000502.1, on the reverse strand, counting down.
GGCGACACGATCCGCGTCAAGTCGCCCGACGTCACCATCGAAGGCCTGATCGTGCGCGACTCCGGCGACAGCCTGCTGGCGCAAAACGCCGGCATTTACGTCTCTCCCGGTTCGCACCGCGCGCTGGTACGCCGCAACGACCTCGTCTACAACCTGTTCGGCCTGTGGATCGAGAAGGCCAATGACGTCCACGTCGAGCACAACCTGATCGTCGGCAAGCGCGAATACGGTTCGTCGCAGCGCGGCAACGGCATCCAGCTCTACAACACGACGGGCGCGCGGATCATCGGCAACCACATCAGCTTCGTGCGCGACGCGCTTTACGTCGACGTGTCGCATCAGGCGGTGTTCCGCGGCAACCGGCTGCACCACAGCCGCTACGGCACGCATTACATGAATTCGTACCACAACCTGTGGGAAGACAACGACAGCTACCACAATCGCGGCGGCCTGGCGCTGATGGAGGTGCGTGACCAGGTGGTGCGCAACAACCGCGCCTGGGGCAACACAGATCACGGCATCATGCTGCGCACGCTGCAGGATTCGGTCATCGAGAACAACGTCGTCGCCGGCAACGCACGGGGCTTTTTCATCTACGACGTCGAGTACGCCCAGCTGCGCGGCAACCTGGTGGTGGGCAACCAGGTCGGCGTGCATCTGGCCGCCGGCTCCACGCGCAACCAGGTCGAAGGCAACGACTTCGTGGCCAACCGCGAACAGGTGCGCTACGTCGGGGCGCGCGACGAGACTTGGGGCGCCGAGAGCGGCAACCACTGGGACAACTACCTCGGCTGGGACCGCGACGGCAACGGTTTCGGCGACGTACGCTACGAGGCCAACGACCTGGTCGACCGGCTCGTCTGGCGACACCCGGCGGCGCGGCTGCTGCTGGCCAGCCCCGCGGTGCAGGCGCTGCGGCTGGTGGGCCAGCAGTTCCCGGTGCTGCGCGTGCCGAGCGTCGTCGATCCGAAGCCGCGCATGCACCCGGTGCACAAGTCATGGAAAGAGTGGAATGGAAAGCAGTACCTTTCCGCGCGCTGAGACGGCTGGGCCGGCGATCACGCTGCGCGGCGTGGTCAAGCACTACGGCGCGGTGCGCGCCGTGGACGGCGTCGACCTCGAGGTGCGGCGCGGCGAGGTGTTCGGGCTGATCGGCCACAACGGCGCGGGCAAGAGCACGCTGTTCAAGATGATGCTGGGCCTGGAGACGGCCAGCGCCGGCGAGATCCGCATCCAGGGCTCGCCGGTCTCGGGGCGGGGCTTTCGCGCCGTGCGCCGCGGCATCGGCTACCTGCCGGAAAACGTGGTGCTGTACGACAACCTGAGCGGGCTGGAGACGCTGCGCTTTTTCGCCCGCCTGAAGAATGCGCCCCGGCAGGAGTGCGAGGCCGCGCTGGAACGCGTCGGGCTCGGCCATGCGGCGGGCCGCGCGGTTCGCGAGTACAGCAAGGGCATGCGCCAGCGCCTCGGCTTCGCCCAGGCGCTGCTGGGCCGGCCGCAGGTGCTGTTCCTCGACGAGCCGACCACCGGGCTGGACCCGGAAGCGATCCGTGCCTTCTACGTGACCTTGCGCCAGCTGCAGGGCGACGGCGTGACCGTGATCCTGACCTCGCACATCCTGGCCGAACTGCAGGAGCGGGTCGACCGGCTGGCCATCCTGACCGATGGCCGGGTGCAGGCGATGGGCAGTGTGCAGCACTTGCGCGAGCAGATGGATCTGCCGTTGCAACTGGAAGTGCGCGCTTCCGACAGCGGCGCCGCCGATGTGCGCCGGGCGCTGCAGCCGCTGCCGGTGAGCGAGCAGCGCTGGCAGGGCACGCAGCTGCATGCCCGCTGCCCGCGCGACGCCAAGATGGGCGTGCTGGCCGCACTTTCCGGCCTCGGCGCCGCCGTCCTGGACCTGAAGGTGCACGAGCCCTCGCTCGAGGACGTTTTCTTCGGCTTTTCCGATTGATCGGGACTTACGCCATGGAACTGCATCAGGTCCTCACCGTCGCCCACAAGGAGCTGCGCGACCGGCTGCGCAACCGCTGGGTGCTGGCCGTCGCCCTCGTGTTCACCGTCTTCGCGCTGGTCATCGCCTATTTCGGCGGCGCGCA
>DATMBW010000501.1:0-5042 GCA_035559095.1 Ramlibacter sp. | reverse complement strand
CGCTCGCTCGCATTCGAGTCCTTCCTGGAAGGGTCGGTAAGAGATCCGGCAGCAGCGACGGATTCCTGGCCAGAGCCATCGCGGCTGCATGAGTTGCGAGTGGTACGTGGTGTGTTCGGCGCCCGTTCCGACCGTGTCCTTCGACTCGCCCCGCGCGGCTGACGCCGCGCGGGGCTCGCTCAGGACGAACGGATGGCGGGGGCGGGCCCATGCGGTCCTTCGACAAGCTCAGGATGATCGGAATCCAGGTTTTCTTTCGACAGGGTTGGTCCTGCGCTTGTCGAAGGGCTCAGGGCGAACGGCATGGGGCCGCTCGGGTGGCAACTCCGCCGCCGCCCTCATCTCACGCTCGTGGCGCCATTCGATGACCGACTTGACCACCAGCGTCACCAGCGCCAGCAGAGCCAATAGCGACGCCACGGCGAATGCCGCCACCGCCTGGTACTCGTTGTAGAGGATCTCCACGTGCAGCGGCATCGTATTGGTCTGGCCGCGGATGTGGCCGGACACCACCGACACGGCCCCGAACTCGCCCATGGCCCGCGCGTTGCACAGGATCACGCCGTAGATCAGGCCCCACTTGATGTTGGGCAGCGTCACGTGCCAGAACGTCTGCCAGCCGGACGCGCCCAGGACGATCGCGGCCTGCTCCTCCTCGTTGCCCTGTGCCTGCATCAGGGGAATGAGTTCGCGCGCGATGAACGGAAAGGTGACGAAGATCGTGGCCAGCACGATGCCCGGCACCGCGAAAACGATCTTGATGTCGTGCGCCGCCAGCCAGGGGCCGAACCAGCCTTGAGCGCCGAACATCAGCACGTAGATCAGGCCCGCAACGACGGGCGAAACCGAAAACGGCAGGTCGACCAGGGTGGTGAGGAAGGCCTTGCCCCGGAACTCGAACTTGGCGATGGCCCAGGCCGCCGCGATGCCGAACAGCAGGTTCAGCGGCACCGCGATTGCCGCGGTGACCAAGGTGAGCCGGATCGCCGACCACGCGTCGGGCTCGCGCAGCGCCGCGAGGTAGGCGCCCAGCCCCTGGCGCAGCGCCTCGGCGAACACCGCCGCCAGCGGCAGCACCAGGAACAGCGCAATGAAAGCCAGCGCGGCACCGATCAGCGTGAGGCGCACCCAGGCGGCCTCGGTGGTCACGACGCGTTTCGCGGTGAGGTCGCTCATGCGGCCCCCTCCGCTGCCATGCTGGTCATCGCACCCTTCTGGCGTCGGAGGCCATGGCCGCATTCCGCTGGGATTCGGCGGAGCGACAGAGCCTGCGTAGCTGCTCCGCGCAGCCGAATCATCGCAGCGCCTTCACTGCGCACGTACCGAGGCGCCGCGTTCCGGCGCTGCCTCGCCCTTCGCTTCATGCGGCCCCCGAGCGGCGGCGCTGCCAGCCCTGCAATGCGTTGATCACGAGCAGCAGCAGGAACGAGATCACCAGCATGACGACGGCCACGGCCGTGGCGCCTCCATAGTCGTACTGCTCGAGCTTGCCGATGATGATGAGCGGCGTGATCTCCGACACCATGGGCACATTGCCGGCGATGAAGATCACCGAACCGTATTCGCCGATCGCGCGGGCGAAAGCCATCGCGAACCCGGTCAGCAAAGCCGGCGCGATCGAAGGGAAGATCACCTTGACGAAGGTCTGCCAGCGGGTGGCGCCCAGGCACATCGCGGCTTCCTCCAGTTCTTTCTCGGTGTCTTCCAGCACCGGCTGCACGGTGCGCACCACGAAAGGCAGGCCGATGAAGATCAGCGCGATCACCACGCCGTTGGGGTTGAACGCCAGCTTGACGCCCATGGGTTCCAGGTACCGGCCGATCCAGCCGTTTCCGGCCAGCAAAGCCGTCAGCGAGATGCCGGCCACCGCCGTGGGCAGCGCGAACGGCAGGTCCACGAGCGCGTCGACCAACCTCTTGCCCGGGAAGCTGTAGCGCACCAGTACCCAGGCCACGAGCAGGCCCGACGCCACGTTCACCAGCGCCGCGATCAGCGACGCGCCGAATGTCAGCCGATAGGAGGCGAGCACGCGCGGTGAGCTGATGGCGGCCCAGAATTGCTCCCAGCTCAGCGTGAAGGTCTTGAAAACCAGGGCCGAAAGCGGGATCAGCACGATCAGGCTGAGGTACAGCAGCGTGTAGCCCAGCGTCAGGTTGAAGCCGGGCAGCACCTTCTTGCTGCCGCCCCGGGCAGGCGCGCCCGCCCCCGGCAGCGGAACTCCCAGGGTCGCGCCAGTCATTGGATCACTTCACCGTGTAAATCTTGTCGAACTGGCCGCCGTCGTTGAAGTGGACTTTCTGCGCCTCCGACAGGGAGCCGAACAGCTCCTGCACCGTGAACAATTTGATCGGCTTGAAGGTGGCGCCGTACTTCTTGAGTACCGCGGCCGAACGGGGGCGGATCGAGTGCTTCGCGGCGATCTCCTGGCCTTCATCCGAATAGAGGTACTGGAGGTAGGCCTTGGCCAGTTCGGCCGTGCCTTTCTTGGCCACCGTTCGTTCGACCACCGCCACCGGATTCTCGGCCACGATGCTGATCGACGGATAGACCACGTCGACCTTGCCCTCGCCGAACTCCTTGTTGATCGAGACCACCTCGGACTCGAAGGTGACCAGCACGTCGCCGGTGTTGCGCTGCAGGAAGGCGGTGGTGGCATCGCGCCCGCCACGGGCCAGCACGATCACGTTCTTGTACAGTTTGGTCAGGAACTCCTGCGCCTGCGCGTCAGTGGCGCCCTTTTTCTTCATGTAGCCCAGCGCGGCCAGGTAGGTGTAGCGGCCGTTGCCCCCGGTCTTGGGATTGATTACCACCACCTGGATGCCGGGCTTGGCCAGGTCGTCCCAGTCCTTGATGCCCTTGGGATTGCCGTTGCGCACCAGGAACAGCATGGTGGACGTGGTTGGCGCCGCATTGTCGGGGAAGCGCTTGGTCCAGTCCTTGGCCACCACGCCGCGCTCGGCCAGAAACTCGATGTCGGTGCTGGTGTTCATCGTCACCACGTCGGCGTCGAGGCCGTCGGCCACGGCACGAGCCTGCGCGCTGGAGCCGCCGTGGGCCTGGTCGATCTTCACGTCCTTGCCGGTGGTCTTCTTGTAGTGCGCGACGAACGCTGCGTTGTAGTCCTTGTAGAACTCGCGGGCCACGTCATAGGAGGCATTCAGCAGGGTCTGGGCACCCGCGAGGCTGCTGGCGGCCAGCGCACAGCCGGCCAGGAAGGTCTTGAAGGTGTGTTTCATATTGGGGTTCTTATCGGTTGAATGGCGTCTGGAAAACGACTTGGCCCGGCCGCAAGCCGGCTCGTCTTCCATGGGGATCCGCCGATTTTGTGACGAAGGGCCAAAACCCAAACAACTGTGTTGTTGTTAGCTAATGTGTCTCGTGCATAAGCAGTTACAACAAAGGACGCAGTTCCCTGGCGGCGTCGAGCAACAAGGGCAGCATGTCGCGCTGCATCTGACGCGCGTCGAGCCGGTGCGGGGCGGCCACGACGTTCAGCGCCGCGACGGCCTGCCCTTGCAGGTTGCGCAGCGGCACAGCCAGCGCCTGCACGCCCAGTTCGTGCTCCTCGCAAGCCACGCAAAAATCCTGAGCGCGGACCTCCTCGATCAGTGCCCGGAACCTGCGCGGATCCACGGTCGTGTGCGCCGTCAGCCGCGCCAGCTCCCTGCCTTTCATCCAGGCGTTGAAGTCGGCCCTGGTCTTGGCCGCGAGCAACACGCGGCCGGTCGAGGTTGCGTGCGCCGGCAAGCGCGCTCCCAGGTGCAGGCCGTACGCCAGCACCCTGGTGGAGCCGGAGCGGGCGATGATCACCACCTGGTCCCCGTCGAGGACCACGGCCGAGAAGGACTCGGCAGTTTGCGCCGCCAGGCGGTTGAGCGTGGGTTGCACCACGCGCGGCAGCCGCGCGGAGGCAAGATAGCTGCCGGAAAAGCGCAGCACCTTGGGAGCGAGCCAGAAATAGCTGCCATCGGTTTCGAGGTAACCCAGGTGCGCGAGAGTGAGCAGGTGCCGCCGTGCCGACGCCCGGGTGATGCCGGCGCGCTGCGCCGCCAGCGTGGCGTTCAGCCGCTGGCGCTCGGTGTCGAAACTCTCCAGCACGGCCATGCCCTTGGCCATGCCTGCGATGAAATCAGCCTGTGCGATCGCCATAAGGAAAGGGTTGCGCGATGATCGCGCAGTGGGCGCAATGATCGCACAACCGCCCTTCCCTTGCCTGGCGGAAAACACCCGGGCAGGCCTAAGCTCGCAATACGCGAGCGAAACCCTTTACCGTTCGCCCTGAGCCTGTCGAAGCCGTTCGACAGGCTCAGGGCGAACCAGGAAGCCTTAACAGGAGACCCACAAATGCGCACCCAGATCGCCATCATCGGCGCCGGCCCCGCGGGCTTGCTGCTCGGCCAGCTGCTGTTCAAGGCCGGCATCGACAACATCATCATCGAGCGGCAGAGCGCGGCCCATGTGCTCGGCCGCATCCGCGCGGGTGTGCTGGAGCAGGTCGCCGTGGACCTGCTGGACGAGTGCGGGGTCGGGGCGCGCATGCACCGCGAAGGGCTCGTGCACCACGGCATCGAACTGCTGTTCGCCGGCCAACGCCACCGGATCGACATGCACGGCCTGACCGGCGGCAAGAGCGTGACGGTGTATGGCCAGACCGAGGTCACGCACGACCTCATGGACGCGCGGACGGCCGAGGGCCTTTCGACGGTCTACGACACGGGCGATACGGTCACATTGCACGACTTCGACGGCGCGCGGCCTCGCGTGCGCTACCTCAAGGACGGCCGGACGCAGGAGATCGAGTGCGATTTCATCGCCGGTTGCGACGGCTTCCACGGCGTCAGCCGCGCCAGCGCCCCGGCCACCGCGCTCAAGACCTACGAAAAGGTCTATCCCTTCGGCTGGCTGGGCTTGCTGGCCGACGTACCCCCGGTTTCGCCCGAACTCATCTACGCCAACACCGACCGCGGCTTCGCCTTGTGCTCCATGCGCAGCCACACCCGCAGCCGCTATTACGTGCAGGTGCCGCTGCAGGACAAGGTCGA